>JASLDZ010000007.1 GCA_030151985.1 Caulobacteraceae bacterium
GGCTACCTGCTCTCGCCGCGCGAGAACTTCTGGACCACCTACCTCGGCACGCGCGGACGGCTGGACCCGGCGGTGGACGACCTGGCCGCCTTCACCGAGGACAACCCGGTCCAGCAGGCGCACGTCGGCGAGCTTCGAGGCCTGCTGACGCTGAAGTACCGGCAGCTGAAGGACTCCATCGATCTCGCCCACGCCGGAGACGTCGAGGGGGGGCGGCGCAACTTCGTCATCCAGCAGGACCTGCACGTCACCGAGCGCCTGCGTCGCACCCTGGCGGCCATGGCGGCGGAGGAGTCGCGTCTGCTGGCCACCCGGGCTGGCGAGGAGCACCGCTACGCCGCCGCCCTCCTGGGCGTGATGCTGGCGACGGTGGTGCTGCTCGCGGTCATCGCGGCCGCCGCGGTGTCGCTGGTGCGGCGCTACTCCGCCGAACTCCAGCGGGCGCAGCAGACGCTTCGCCGCGTCAACACGGGCCTGGAAGACGCCGTTCGCGCCCGCACCGTGGACCTCACCCGCGCCAACGACGAGATCCAGCGCTTCGCCTACATCGTCAGCCACGACCTGCGATCGCCGCTGGTCAACATCATGGGGTTCACCAGCGAACTGGAGGCGGCGGCGCCCCCGCTGCACAAGCTGATCGAGGCCGCCGACGCCGCCGATCCCGCGCTCGTGTCCAAGGAAGCGCGGCAGGTGGTGGTGGAGGAGCTGCCCGAGGCCATCGGCTTCATCCGCAAATCCACCCAGAAGATGGACCGGCTGATCAACGCTATCCTGAAGCTCTCGCGGGAGGGGCGGCGCAACCTCACGTCCGAGCGGCTGGACATGGACGCGCTGGCGAACGGGGTGGCCGCGACCCTCTACCAGCTCGCCGAGCGCCAGAACGCCCAGATCGTGGTCGAGCCCGGCCTGCCGGAGCTGGTCGGCGACCGGGTGATGGTGGAGCAGGTGTTCTCCAACCTGATCGAGAACGCGGTGAAGTACCTCAAGCCCGGCCGACCGGGCCGCGTCGTGGTCCGCGGCCGACAGGCGGGAGGGCGGCTGCTGTACGAGGTCGAGGACAACGGGCGGGGCATCGACCCCAAGGACCACGAGCGCATCTTCGACCTGTTCCGCCGCTCGGGCGCGCAGGACCAGCCGGGCGAAGGCATCGGGCTGGCGCACGTCCGGGCCATGGTCTATCGGATGGGCGGCGTGATCAGCTGTATTTCCGAGCTGGATCAGGGGGCGACCTTCCGCGTGTCCCTGCCCCGCGCGCCCGCCCCGGGAGAAAGAGGGCCAGCATGACCGAACACCAGCCCGTCACCATCGTGATGGTCGAGGACGACGAGGGCCACGCGCGCCTGATCGAGCGCAACATCCGTCGCGCCGGCATCTCCAACGACATCCGTCACTTCACCGACGGCGGTTCGGCGATCGAATACATCTTCAACGACAGGTCGGGCCCGGCGCTGAACGGCCCGGCGCTGGTGCTGCTGGACCTCAACCTGCCCGACATGAGCGGCACCGACATTCTGGCCAAGATCAAGTCGGAGCCGCGCCTGAAGCGCACGCCGGTCGTGGTGCTGACGACCACCGACGACAAGGTCGAGATCCAGCGCTGCTACGACCTCGGCTGCAACGTCTACATCACCAAGCCCGTGAACTACGAGAGCTTCGCCGACGCCATCCGGCAGCTCGGCCTGTTCCTGTCGGTGATCCAGGTGCCGGAAATCCAGGATTGACCATGGCCGACGGCGCCGCGCCGCGGCTGCTCTACATCGACGACGACACGGGCCTCTGCCGCCTGGTGACGCGCGCGCTGGGGCGGCGCGGCTTCGAGGTGTCGACCGCCAACGACGGCCCGTCGGGCGTGGCGATGGCGCAGGCGCAGGCCTTCGACGTCATCGCGATGGACCACTACATGCCCGGCCAGGACGGGCTGACGACGCTGGAGCAGCTCGGCACCGGGCCCGAGGCGCCGCCCGTGGTCTACGTCACCGGATCCGACGAGAGCCGCATTGCCGTGGCCGCGCTCAAGGCGGGCGCCGCCGACTACGTGGTCAAGACCGGGTCCGAGGACTTCATGGACCTCCTGGCCAACGCGGTGGCGCAGGCGCTGGAGCAGGTCCGCCTCCGCCGCGCCCGCGACGCCGCCGAGCAGGCGCTGGTGGCCGCCAACGCGCGGCTCGAGTCGATCGTCGAGCGCCAGTCCGTGCTGCTGCGCGAGGTGAACCACCGGGTCGCCAACAGCCTGCAGCTCGTGTCCTCGCTGGTGCACATGCAGGCGGGCGCGGTGAAGGACGAGGCGTCGCGGGATGCGCTGCGCGACACCCAGGCCCGCATCAACGCCATCATGCAGATCCACCGGCGCCTCTACACCTCCGAGGACGTCGAGCGGGTGGACATGAGCGAGTACCTGCGCGGCCTGGTGGCCGAGCTCGAGCAGTCGCTTCCCCATGTGAAGGCCGGCAGGCCCATCCGGCTGGACGCCGGGGCCGTCGAGCTGGCGACCGACAAGGCCGTCTCCCTGGGCGTGGTGGTGACCGAGCTGGTGACCAACGCCTACAAGTACGCCTACGCGCCCGAGCAAGCGGGCGAGATCCGCATCGCGCTGCGCCCCGCCGAAGCCGACCGCCTGCGTCTGACGGTCGAGGACGACGGCGAGGGGTTCCTGAACGGCTCGGCGCCCAAGGGCACCGGCCTCGGCCGCAAGGTCATCGCCGCCATGGCCGCCAGCCTGAACTCGCAGGTCGAGTTCGACGGCGCGCATCGGGGCGTGCGCGCCACGCTGGACTTCAGCGCCTAGCCTGCCCGGCCAGCTTGGCGGCGCAGCCAGGCGGCCGCGTAGCCGCAGAGGGGCGTGATCTCCAGCCCCTCCGCCCGGGCTGCCTCCACGACGCCCTGCATCAACCGACCCGCAGCCCCCGTGCCGCGCAGCGCCGGGTCGGCCTCCACGTGGTCGATGACCAGTCGCCCGTTCGTGCGGCGGTAGTCGGCGAAGGCGAGGCGGCCGTCCTCCTTCAGCTCGAAGCGTCCCTCCGTGGCGTTGTCGAGGACCTGCGTCATGGCTCCCTCCGCTTGCGCGTCCCGCCGCGCCGTCGCAGCCTGCAACGCCCCGCGTGGCGCGGGGCTCCGGCCGGATCGCCGGAGCACGTCTGAGGGGGCTCGCCTTGACCATCCGCATCCTCGCCGCCGCGGCGGCGGTTTCGCTCGCGCTCTGCGGCGCCCCGGCGCTGGCTCAGACGCCGCCGCCCTCCGTCACCGAAGGCGCCCCCGCCGGGCGCCCGGCCGACGTCGCGACGCCCGAGGCGCTGGTCGCGGCCTGCTACGACGTGATCTCCGGCCCGGCGGGTCCGCGCGACTGGAGCCGCTTCCGCAGCCTGTTCCTGCCGTCGGCGCGCATGACGGTGACGGGCGTCGGCAAGGACGGGGCCGTCCACCTGCGCTCGCTCGGGATCGACGACTACGTCGCTCACGCTGGGGAGGCCATGGCCAAGGAAGGCTTCTTCGAGCGGGGCGTGCGCAACCAGGTCCTGCGCTGGGGCCACACCGCCACCGTCCGCAGCGTCTACGAGAGCCGCCACGCCCCCGCCGACGCCGCGCCGTTCGCCGGCGGCGTCAACACCTTCAACCTCGTCAACGACGGGAGCCGCTGGTGGGTGGCCAGCCTGCAGTGGGAGGCGTCGTCGCCCGCGCTGCCGGTTCCGGCCGACCTCTCCCGCTGATGCGAAAAGGGCCACGCCTGCGAAGGCGTGGCCAGTTCGACAGGGAGGAAACGCCCGAAGGCGACGAGGCATCAGACCGCTGCGCCACCCGGCGGTCCAGCCCCGTCTCGTGGATAGCCGCGCAGATTTCCTGAAGGCGCCGCCCGTTTGGGCAGGGCGGCGCCCGCGTGCATGGATAGGGCGCAGAGCCGCCCCGTCAGGCGCGCTCCACCGCCATCGCCACGGCCTCGCCGCCGCCGATGCAGAGCGAGGCGACGCCCTTGCGCAAGCCTCGCGCCTCCAGCGCCGCCAGGAGGGTGCAGAGCACCCGCGCCCCCGAGGCTCCGATGGGATGTCCCAGCGCGCACGCCCCGCCGTTGACGTTGACCTTGGCGTGGTCGAGCCCGAGTTCCTGCATGGCGATCATGGGGACGACCGCGAACGCCTCATTGATCTCCCACAGGTCGACGTCGCCGACCGACCATCCCGCCTTGGCCAGCACCTTCTTCATGGCCGGCACGGGGGCGGTGGTGAAGAGGCCCGGCTCGTGCGCGTGGGCGGCGTGGGCGATGATGCGCGCCACCACGGGCAGGCCCAGGAGCTTGGCGACGCTCTCCCGCGTCATCACCAGGGCGGCAGCCCCGTCGCTGATGGAGCTGGCGTTGGCCGCGGTGATGGTCCCGTCCTTGGCGAAGGCCGGCTTCAGCGTCGGGATCTTGGCAGGGTCCGCCTTCAGGGGCTGCTCGTCCTTGGCGACGGTCTCGGTCCCCTTGCGGGTGGCGACCTCCACCGGGGTGATCTCGCGGTCGAAGGCGCCGGAGTCCTGCGCCCGCTTGGCCCGGGTCAGGCTCTCGACGGCGTAGGCGTCCTGCGCCTCGCGGGTGAACTGGTAGGTGCGGGCGCTGTCCTCGGCGAAGGCGCCCATCAGCTTGCCGGGGGTGTAGGCGTCCTCCAGTCCGTCCAGGTACATGCTGTCCGAGATGACGTCGTGGCCGATGCGGGCCCCGCCCCGGTGCTTGCCCATGACGTAGGGCGCCCCCGTCATGCTCTCCATGCCGCCGGCGACGATCACGTCGGCGGTCCCGGCGGCGAGCGCGTCGTGCGCCATGATCGCCGCCTGCATCCCCGAGCCGCACATCTTGTTCACCGTGGAGGCCTCCACGTGCAGCGGCAGGCCCGCGCCCACCCCCGCCTGGCGCGCGGGGGCCTGGCCGAGCCCGGCGGGAAGCACGCAGCCCATGAGGATCTGCTCCACCTTGTCGCCGTCGACGCCCGCCCGTTCGATCGCCGCCTTCACCGCCGCCGCGCCCAACGCCGTGGCCTTCACGCCCGACAGCGCGCCCTGGAAGGCCCCCATCGGGGTGCGGGCGTAGGCGGCGATGACGACGGGATCGGGAGCGACGGTCATGGGAGGCTCGGAAAAGGGGAGGGTCGGAGGTCCATATAGTCGCGGCCCGCCGCACGCCCTAGGCCGGACGGCCGCCGCGTCGCGTCAAGCTGAGCCGTTCGCGCGCGTTCAGCGGATGTAAAGCGGCTTGCCCCATGCTCCGATCCTCATGGAGCGAACCTCCCCGCCGATCCGGTCCTGGCTGCGCGCCTGCGCACTCGCGCTCGCCGTGCTGGCGCCGGCCGCGAGCGTCGCCGCGCCCCAGCCGCAGGCGCCCCGGCCTTCGTGGCGGGCGTTCAGCGACCCCTTCTTCCACGCCCTGTTCCGCGACGTCGACGACGCGCCGATCGGCATCCCCAGCGCCATCACCCGCGACGGGCGAGGCTTCGTCTGGGTCGGCTACCTGGAGGGCCTGGCCCGGTGGGACGGGGCCGAGTTCAAGACCTACGGCGCGGAGTCGTCCGGCAAGGGCGCGGCGCTGCCCGAGCCTTCGGTCTCGGCCCTGCACGCCGACCGGGCGGGCGACGTCTGGGTCGGCCTGCACACCCGGGGACTCGTCCGCTACGACGCCGTTCACGACGCCTTCGTGCGCGCCGCCGGCCCGGCGCCGCTGGACCGGGGCGCGATCGGCGACATCGTCGACGCGGCCGACGGCGGCCTGTGGGTCGCGTCCAGCCTCGGCCTTGCGCACGTCGAGGGCGGCACGCACCGGGTGCGGATGGACGGCGGCGGCTGGCTCGCGCGCGGGGTCGAGCACCTCGCCGCCTCGCCGTCCGGCGTGCTCTGGGCCAGCCGCAGCGGCGAACTGCACCGCCTCGCCCCCGGCGGCGGCTGGACGACGGTGGACGCCGCCGCCCGTCCCGGCGCCTCGCCGATCGTAGGCCTGACGGTGGACGAGGCCCACCGCGTCTGGGTGGTCGAGCGCGACGGCGCGATCACCATCCTCGACGAGGCGGGGCGACCCGTGCGGCGGCTGCAGGCGCCGGGCGACGGCTCGCTGGCGCTGGGGCCGCCCTCGGCTCCCCACAACGGCCGCATCTGGATCGGCGGCACCGAGGGCCTCTACGCGATCGACACCGCCACCTTCGCCATCCGCGCCATCCGCCACGACGCCATGCGCAGCTCCAGCCTGCCGCAGGACAACGTCACCGCGATCCACATCGACGGGAGCGGCCTGCTGTGGGCCGGCAGCGACGCGGCGATGAGCTTCGCTGACCTCGACCCCCGCCAGGCCTACGGCCTGAGCTCGGCCTTCGCCTCCCGCGCCAGCGACGCGCACTCCACGCCTTCCGCCATCCGCGCCGCGCCCGACGGGACGCTGTGGCTCGGCCAGCTGAACGCGCCCCTGCAGCGGCTCGACCCTCGCACGGGCGCATTGACGGCCACGGCGCCCAGGGGATCGGTCCCCGCGCCCCGCTCGGTGGTCTCGATGGTGTTCGCCCCCGACGGCCGGTTGCTCGTGGGCGCCCGTAACGGCCTGTTCGAGCTCGGGCCCGACGGGGCGCTCCGGCGGCGGCTGTCTCCCGCCCCCGTGCGACGGCTGCTCGCCGACGGGCAGGACCTCTACGTCGGAGACACCGAAGGTCTCGGCCGCATGGACCTGGCGGGGACGGGCGCGATCTCGCCGATCCCGAGCATCCCCAACGGGCCCGGCCAATCGGTCAACGCGCTGGCGCGGACGCCGGCCGGGAACCTGTGGGTCGGCGGCTTCCACGGGCTGCACCGCTACGACCCGCGCACCGGGCGAGCCGTGCACGTCAGCGGCGCGGGGCTGGACGCGCAGTACGTCACGACGCTCCGGGTCGACCGCACCGGACGCCTGTGGGTCGGCACGATCGGCGGCCTGTTCCTGATCTCCGCCCCCGACGGCCCGCACGCCCGCGTGCGCCGCTTCGGCCTGGAGGACGGCCTCCCCAACCTGAACATTGACGGGATCCTGGAGGCGCAGGACGGCGGCGTCTGGCTCAGCACCGACAAGGGCATCGCAAGGATCGATCCGGCGACCTTCGCCGTCCGGCGCCTGTCG
>JASLDZ010000040.1 GCA_030151985.1 Caulobacteraceae bacterium
CCTGCGCCTGTCGGTGACCGACCGCTGCGACCTGCGCTGCATCTACTGCATGCCGGAGCGCATGGTCTTCCTGCCCAAGCCCGAGGTGCTGACGCTGGAGGAGCTGGAGCGGCTGGCCGGCGTGTTCATCGATCTCGGCGCACGCAAGCTGCGGCTGACGGGGGGCGAGCCCCTCATGCGCCGCGACGTCATGGGGCTCTTTAGGCGGCTGGGAGCGCGCCTGCACACGGGCGGGCTCGACGAGCTGACGCTGACCACCAATGGCACGCGCCTGGCCGAGTTCGCGCCCGCACTCGCCGACGCCGGCGTGCGGCGGGTCAACGTCAGCCTGGACAGCCTGGACCCCGCGACCTACCGCCGCCTCACCCGGGGCGGAGAGCTGGCCAAGGTGCTGGAGGGGATCGCCGCCGCGCAGGCCGCGGGGCTCGCCGTGAAGCTGAACGTCGTGGCGCTGGCGCGGGACAACCGCGCCGAGCTGCCCGCCACCGTCGCCTGGGCCCACGCGCACGCCTGTGACGTCACCTTCATCGAGACCATGCCGATGGGCGAGATCGACGGCGACCGCACCGACCAGTTCGTCAGCCTCGCCGACGTCCGCGCTGACCTCTCCGCGGTCTGGAGCCTCAGCCCGATCCGCAACGACACCGGAGGCCCGGCGCGCTGGTGGCGGGTGGAGGAGACGGGCGGACGCCTGGGCCTGATCACGCCGCTCAGCCACGACTTCTGCGACACGTGCAACCGGGTGCGGCTGACTTGCACCGGCGTGCTCCACACCTGCCTCGGCCAGGACGACGCCACCGACCTGCGCGGCCTGATGCGCGGCGGCGCCTCCGACGCGGAGCTGGCCGACGCCGTCCGCGCAGCGATCGTCGCCAAGCCCCGCGGGCACGACTTCGCCGCCGCCATGGGCCACGCGCCCGCCGTGGCGCGCCACATGTCCACTACGGGGGGCTGAGCGGTGGCGCGGGTGCTCCTGTTCGGCCCGCTGCACGATGTCGCCGGGTGGCGCGAGCGCGAGGTCGCCGCCGGATCGGTCGCCGAGCTGAAGCAGGCGCTCCACGCCCAGGACGCCCGGCTGGGCGAGGCGCTGGGCGGTCGCGGCGTGCAGGTGGCCGTCGACCAAGCGATCGTGCGCGGAGACGTCGCCCTCGCCGGCCGCTCCGAGGTCGCCTTCCTCCCGCCCATGAGCGGCGGATGAGCGTGGCCCTTGTCGAGGCGCCGTTCGAGCCCGGAGCCTTGCTCTCCGCCTTCACGGCCGGGCGAGACGACATCGGCGCCGTCGTCAGCTTCACCGGCCTGTGCCGCCGCGACGGCGACGTGGAGGCGCTGGAGCTGGAGGCCTACCCGGGCTTCACCGAGGCCGAGATCGCCCGCATCGCCGAGGCGGTGGTGGAGGCGCACGGGCTGGCCGACCTGAAGGTCGTCCATCGCGTCGGGCGCGTGCCGCCGGGGGAGGCCATCGTGTTCGTCGCCGCCGCCGCCGCCCACCGCCGCGCCGCCTTCGACGGGGCCGACCAGATGATGGACTGGCTGAAGAGCCGCGCCCCCTTCTGGAAGAAGGCGCACGGGACCGACGGCGCCTCCGCCTGGATCGAGCCCCGCCCGCAGGACCACGCCGACGCCGCCCGCTGGGACGCCCCGCAGACCGCAGAATGAGCGAGACCGCAGAATGAGCGAAGCCGCCGCCGTCCTCGCCGAAGCCTCCGCCATCCGGCCCGGCGGCCGCATCGACGGCGAGCGCCCGTTCAAGCCGGTCCGCATCGCGGTGCTCACCGTCAGCGACACCCGCGACCTCGCCACCGACACCTCCGGCGACATCCTGCAGGCGCGCGTCGAGGGCGCGGGCCACGCGCTCGCCGGCCGGGCGCTGGTGCGCGACGACGTCGACGCCATCCGCGAGCAGGTGCTGGCCTGGGTGGAGGGCGGCGAGACCGACGTGGTGATCACCACCGGCGGCACGGGCCTGACCGGCCGCGACATCACGCCGGAGGCGCTGGAGCCCCTGTTCGACAAGCGGATGGAGGGCTTCTCGGTGGTCTTCCATCTGGTCAGCTACGGCACGATAGGGCTCTCCACCCTGCAGAGCCGGGCGACGGCGGGGCTGATCTCGGGCGTGTTCGTCTTCTGCCTGCCGGGCTCCAACGGCGCCTGCAAGGACGGCTGGGGCGTGATCGCGCCGCAACTCGACAGCCGCCACGCGCCCTGCAACATGGTCGAACTGATGCCACGCCTGCTGGAGCGCTGACCGTCATGGCCAAGGTCGTCGGGATCGGGGGCGTGTTCTTCAAGGCGGCCAACACGCCCGAGGTGAAAGCCTGGTACGCCAAGGTGCTGGGCGTCGAGATCGGGGAGTACGGCGCGATGCTGCCGCCGCTGCCCTACGGCGTCACCGTGTTCAACGCCTTCAAGGCCAGCACGACCTACTTCGCGCCCTCGACCTCGCCGGTGATGCTCAACCTGATGGTCGATGACATGACGGGCATCCTCGCCAACCTGAAGGCGGCGGGCGTGCCCGTGCTCAAGCAGGAGGACGCGAGCTACGGCCGCTTCGTCCACATCATGGATCCGACCGGGCTGAAGCTGGAGCTGTGGGAGCCCGACGCCGCGACGAAGGCCAAAGGGCGCGGGTGAGCGGCCTCACCCATATCGACGCCTCCGGCCGAGCCCGGATGGTGGACGTGTCGGACAAGCCGGCGACCGCCCGAGAGGCGGTCGCGGCGGGGCGGATCGTGATGGCCCCCGCCACGCTGAGGCTGGCGGTGGAGGGCTCCGGCAAGAAGGGCGAGGTGCTGGCCACGGCCGAGCTCGCGGGCGTCATGGCCGCCAAGCGCACGGCCGACCTCATCCCGCTCTGCCATCCGTTAGCGCTCTCGAAGGTGGAGGTGGCCGTCGTTCCCGCCGAAGACGGCTCGGGGCTGGAGGTGACGGCGCGGGTGAAGACCACCGGCCCCACCGGCGTGGAGATGGAGGCGCTGACCGCCGTCTCCGTCGCCTGCCTGACCCTCTACGACATGCTGAAGGCGGCCGACAAAGCCATGACCATCGAGGCGGTGCGGCTGGTCTCCAAGACCGGCGGCGCCTCGGGCGACTTCCGGCGGGACGGCGCGTGAGCAACCGTCTGCTGACCGTCGAGGAGGCGCGGGCGCGGATGCTGGCGCCCTTCGCACCGGGGCCGGCGGAGACCGTCCCGCTGGCGCAAGCCGTCGGCCGCGTGCTGGCCGCAGACGTGACGGCGCGCCGCGATCAGCCTCCCTACGACGCCTCCGCCATGGACGGCTGGGCGGTGCGGCATTCGGACTTGGCCGCGGGCGAGGCGTTGGCGGTGCAGGGGGAGAGCGCGGCGGGCGCGCCGTTCTCAGCATCGCTCGCGCCCCGGTCGGCGGTCCGCATCTTCACCGGAGCGGCCGTTCCGCCCGGCGCGGACCGCGTGGTGATCCAGGAGGAGGCGGAGCGGGAGGGGGACCGCGTTCGGTTGTCGCCCGTGGGAGAGACCCGCCATGTGCGCCCTCGAGGCGGCGATTTCCGCGCCGGCGACGCCCTGCTGGCCGCGGGCGCGCGGCTGGATCCCTGGCGCATCGCGCTGGCGGCCTCCTCCGGACGCGGCGAGCTCCAGGTCGCCCCGCGCCCGCGCATCGCGCTCCTCTCCACCGGCGAGGAGATCGTCGAGGCGGGAGCCGAGGCGGCCGACCACCAGATCTTCGAATCGAACAGCCCCGCGCTCGCCGCCCGCGCCGCCGCCTGGGGCGCGCAGGTGGTCAAGCTGAAGCCCGCTCGCGACGAGGAGAAGTCGATCGCCGCGGCGGTGGAGGGCGCGGACGCCGAGCTGATCGTCACCATCGGCGGCGCCTCGGTCGGCGACCACGACCTCGTCAAACCCGCGCTGCGTCGGCTGGGCCTGGAGCTGGCGGTGGAGAGCGTCGCGGTGCGGCCGGGAAAGCCGACGTGGTTCGGACGCCTGGGCGACGGCCGCCATGTGCTGGGCCTGCCCGGCAACCCCGCCTCGGCCCTGGTCTGCGCCGAGCTGTTCCTGCGTCCGCTCCTGCTCACGTGGCAGGGGGCCGACCCCGCCTTCCCGCTGCGCGCGGTGCGGCTCGCCGCCGGCCTGCCGCCCACCGGCCCGCGCGAGCACTGGATGCGGGCGAAGCTCTCGTGGGCGGAGGACGGCTCGACCTGGGCCGACGCCTTTCCCGACCAGGACTCCTCGCTGGTGGCCGTCTTCGCGGCCGCCGACGCGCTGATCCGCCGTCCGGCGGGCGCGGGCGCGCTGGAGCGGGGGGCGGTGGTGCAGGCGCTGGGGCTCGACCGGCTCTAGGCCTTCTTCAGCTCGCCGGGCTTGTGGATCGCCTCGGCGCCCGTCTTGTCGCTCTTCACCTTGTACTGCGGGTCGTCCTTGGTGGCCTTGGCGGTGTGGCCCTTCACCTTCGCGGTGGAGGTCACCTTCTTGACCACCTTGCCGTGGGTCTCGCCTTGCGAGGTCCCCCACTTCACCTTGTCGCCCGCCTTCAGCGTCTTGGTCGCCATATCCGTTCTCCCGTCGACGGGAGAGGGAAGCCGGTTCTCGTCGGCGGTGTTCCCCGAACGGATTAGGCGTCAGGCGGCGCGCAGGAGGCCCGCGGCGGAGATGTCCTCGTCCAAGTCCGGCCAGTGAACGCCTTCGCCGCGTCCGATCAGCCGCCAGTTGGCGCGCTCTCCTGCCGATCCATCCCGCAGACGCGGGAACCACTCGGTGGGGGCGGCCAGCTCACGGCCATCCGCGAGCGTGAGGCGGAGAAAATCGTCATCGACCATTACATCGGTAATCTGGGCCAGGAATTTAGGAGCCGAAGTGGGCATGCCACGCCTCTAGGAAACGGATGCGATGTTCTATCACGACGAGCCGCAATCGCTTCAGTTCGTGGGCTCTTAGGCCCTGCGACGACGAGAGATCAACGGGGTCGATCCAGAACTTCGCCGTTGCGCCCTGTTGCTCGACATGGACGTGGGGCGGCTCCGAGCCTTCGAGGCTGTAGAAGAAGAAGCGCGACCCTCCGAGGCGCAGCACCGTCGGCATGCCGCCGTCACTCCGCCGGTATGGTGTTCTCCGTCCGGCGCTGCATCAGGCTGTCGAAGTTGGCCCACACCCCGTCGCCGCCTTCCCAGCGGCCCTGCGTCGCCGCCTTGGAGTATTCGGTCGAGCGGGCCTCGAAGAAGTTGGCGTGCTCGACGCCCGAGAGCAGGCTCTGCAGCCAGGGCAGGGGGTTCTCCTTCACGCCGTAGATTTCCGGCAGGTGGAGCTGGCGCAGGCGCCAGTCGGCGATGAAGCGGATGTAGCGCTTGATGTCGTCGGGGGTCATGCCCTGCACCTCGCCCGCCTCGAAGGCGAGGTCGATGAACTTGTCCTCCAGGCCAACCACCGTGCGGCAGTTCTCGACGATGTCGTCGGCCACCGACTTGGTCACCGCGCCCGTCTCGGCGTTGAAGGCGTGGTAGAGCTTGATCATGCCCTCGCAGTGCAGGCTCTCGTCCCGCACCGACCACGACACGATCTGCCCCATGCCCTTCATCTTGTTGAAGCGCGGGAAGTTCAGCAGCATGGCGAAGCTGGCGAACAACTGCAGGCCCTCGGTGAAAGCGCCGAACATCGCGAGCGTCCGGGCGATGTCGGCGTGCGTCTCGACGCCGAAGGTGTGCATGTAGTCGTGCTTGTCCTTCATCGCCTCGTATTCGAGGAAGGCGCCGAACTCGCTCTCGGGCATGCCGATCGTCTCGAGCAAGAGCGCGTAGGCGGCGATATGGATGGTCTCGATGTTCGAGAAGGCGCTCAGCATCATCTTCACCTCGGTGGGTTTGAAGACGCGCGCGTAGCGCTCCATGTAGTTGTCGTTCACCTCCACGTCGGACTGGGTGAAGAAGCGGAAGATCTGCGTCAGCAGGTTGCGCTCGCGGTCGTTCAGCTTGGCCGCCCAGTCCTTGCAGTCCTCGCCCAGCGGCACCTCCTCGGGCATCCAGTGCACCTGCTGCTGGCGATTCCAGAACTCGTGCGCCCAGGGGTAGCGGAACGGCTTGTAGGCGTGGCTCGGCGTCATCAGGCCGGGCAGGGCGATCTTGGGGGACGCAGCGCGCATGGTCGCCTCGGCGGGAATCGAGCGGAGAACGACTCACCCTAGCGCAGAACGCGACATATGGGAGGCGTCAAAGCGCGCACCCACTAGATGTTGATCAACCTGTGGAGCGTCGGGGGACGAGCGGTGGACGCTCCGGGCGGCCGCGACTTCAGAACTTGAACTGCGTCTCCAGTCGCACGCGGGGCTGGGCGGCGTCCTGAGGGGTGATGCGTTGGGGA
>JASLDZ010000060.1 GCA_030151985.1 Caulobacteraceae bacterium
GCCCGGTGCTCGGTCGGAGCGGTCAGGCCGGGAATCAGTTCGGCGGCGACTCCGGGGGGGACGGCCAGGACCACCGCCTCGCCGGGACCGACCGCCGCCGCCCCGTCCGCGAAGTCGAGGCTGTCCACCCGGCCGGCCGAACTCCCGATCCGGCGCAGCCGCCGTCCCATCCGCACGCCCGCGCCCCGCTCGCCGAGGCGGGCGAGCGCCGGCTCCACGAAGGCCGCGCCCAGCGTGGGCTCGGCGATGCGCGGCAGGTACTTGGCGCCGCCCCGCGCGAGGCTGCCCCGGATCACCGCGGCGGCCAGGGCTGCGTCCGACTCGGCCGGCTCGGTGTTCAGCGCCGCCAGCAGGAACGGGTGCATCAGCCGTTCCCACAGCACCCCTCGGCCCGGTCTGACCCTCCGGCCCCTACGCCCCAGCAGCAGGGCGCCCAGCGCGAGGTAGTCGGCCGCGGTCGTGCCCGGCACGCGGCGCGAGGGGGCGGCGATCCACCAGGGCAGCGGGCCGTCGTTGGGCCGAATGGTCCACCGCTCGCCGGTGCGAACGTCGGCGAAGGCCATCTCGACGTGGTCAAGTCCGGCCATGCGGTCGGCCGAGCCGATGTCGCGCAGGTAGTCGAACACCGCGTCGTTGCCCGACAGGACGAGGTGGTTGCCGTTGTCGAGCGTCAGGCCGAGCTGAGGGTCGAAGTAGCTGCGGCATCGGCCGCCCGCCTGCGCGGCCGCGTCCGACAGCTCGACCTCGACGCCCGCCCGCGCGAGCCGCGTCGCCGCCGCGAGCCCGGAGACGCCCGCGCCGATCACGTGAACCTTTCCAGGCATGGTCAGCGGGCGCTCACCCCAGCACGCCCTTGGTCAGCACCAGCCACATCAGCTCGGTCCGTCCGATCGAGACGCGCTTGCGCGGCGGCGCCCAGCCGCGCGCGGCGGTGCGCTTGAGGATGCGCGAGTAGACCGCCTCCATCAGCCGGGGGGCGATCAGCTTGCCGGCCGGTTTGGCGGAGAGGATGCGGTCGGCCTCGCGGTAGTGGTCGAGCGCCTGGGCCGCCAGCACGTGCGCGGCCACGTCCACCCGCGGGTCGTCCACCACGCTCCAGGGGTCGTCGTCCTCGATCCCCGCCTGGTCGAGCAGCTCGCGCGGCAGGTAGAGGCGGCCGATCTCGGCGTCCTCGTCCAGGTCGCGCAGGATGTTGGTGAGCTGCAAGGCGCGGCCCAGGTGGTGCGCCAGCTCGCGCCCCGTCTCCCGCTCCATGCCGAAGATGCGCACCGACAGACGCCCCACCGCGCTCGCCACCCGGTCGCAGTAGAGCTCGAGCTTGGCGAGCGACGGCGCGCGGATGTCCTCGTCCACGTCCATCTCCATGCCGTCGACGACGGCCAGGAAGTCGTCCAGCTCCAGGTCGAACTGGCGCACGTAAGGCGCGAGCGAGGCGGCCGGGCCGGGATCTCCCCCGGCGTAGAGGGCGCGCAGGCCCTCCCGCCAGCGGTCGAGCTGGGCGCGGCGGAACTCGGGCGCGGAGCCCTGGTCGTCGGCCACGTCGTCCACCTGCCGGCAGAAGGCGTAGACGGCGTACATCGCCTCGCGCTCCGGCTTCGGCAGCGCGCGCATGCCCGCGTAGAAGGAGCTGCCCGACGCGCGGGAGGCGGCGGTCGGCTCCGGCGGCTTCTCGGGATCGAGGCCGGTCACCGGCGGCCCCGCAGGCGGTCGGCGGCGGCCAGCGCGGCGAGCCCCAGCGCCTCCCACGGCTTGTGGTGCACCCGCTCGCTCAGGGGGTCGCGCCGCTTCAGCCGGTCGTTCAGATCCTCGGCGAGGCGCTGGATCACCGCCACCTCGTAGGCGAGACGCGCGTCGCCGATCAGGGTGGCGAAGGGTCGGGAGCGGAACAGCAGCTCCTCGGTGCGCTCCGCCAGCGCGGCGATCACCCCGCGCAGGGCGGGGGAGGCGGCGGGCGCGTCCAGCGCCTCCACGGTCAGGCCGGCGGCGGAGAGCGCGTCCTGCGGGATGTAGACGCGGTCCAGCGTGCGGCGGTCCTTGCCGCAGTCCTGCAGGTGGTTGATCACCTGCAGCGCGGCGCAGAGGGCGTCGGAGGCGCGCCAGGTGATCTCGCGGTCCTCGTCGTGCACGTCGAGGACGAAGCGGCCGACCGGCATGGCGGAGACGCCGCAGTAGTCGATCAGGTCGTCCCAGCTGTCGTAGCGCAGCTTGGTGACGTCGCGGCGGAAGGCTTCCAGCAGGTCGAGACCGTGCTTGATGGTCAGCCGCTTCTCGTCGCAGACCTTCCGCAGCGCCAGCGCCTCGGCGTCCGCGTCGCTGTCGCCTTCCAGCGTGGCGCGCATGGCGCCGAGATGCGCCAGCTTCTCGTGCGGCGGCAGGGTGGGGTGGTCGCTGACGTCGTCGGCGGTTCGGGCGAACCGGTAGAAGGCGAGGATCGGCGCCCGGTGCTCCGGTTTCAGCAGGAAGGAGGCGACGGGGAAGTTCTCGTCCTTCTCCCCCTTGCCGCTGCGCAGCGACGCAGGGGTGGGCGCCGCGACGGCCGCTTCGCTCACGACGCGGTTCCTCGGGCCGGCTCGGCGGCGACGTGCAGCCGCGCCTGCGACCGGCCCTTCCACACGCCGCCCTTACCGCGCCACGTGTCCAGCGCCGACTGGACGGTGAACCCGGTGTAGAGCGCGCCGATCCCAGGCAGGGCGAGGCCCCAGAGCGGCGGGAGCCGGTACCGGCGCAGCGTCGGCGCGAAGGCGACCGCCATCATCAGCCACGTCGCCGCTCCAGGAAGCCGCGCCCAGCCGGGTCCGAGCAGCGCGAAGGCGACCGGCGCCAGGTAGGTGACCGCCATCCCCAGCACCGTGCCCGCCAGCAGCCAGGGCGAGTAGTTCAGCTGCGCATAGGCGGAGCGGGACACCA
>JASLDZ010000371.1 GCA_030151985.1 Caulobacteraceae bacterium
GGCTGCGCCTCCGCTCTCCGGCCTTGACCCGCCCTGCGCGCGACGGCGTCCTGAAAGGGTCGGGACGCAGGGCGTCCCTCCAGATCAAGTTCGACCCCTCCGGAGGGGTCGAACACAGGGCTAGGGGCTAGAGAAGAAGGAAGGCAGAAGCGCGTAAAGCAGGCCGGTGGGCGGCTGACCAGAAGCGCGCCCTCACCCCGCGTAATAGGTCTGCACTTGGGAGTCCCAGCCGTAGGCGTTGCTGTTGATCTGGTCGCGGTCGTAGGCCGGACCCGCCTTCAGCCGGTCCTTGTCGAAGGGCGCGACGTAGGCTCTCCGGCCGGCGTCGTACTGCAGGAGGCTCCAGGGGACGGGGTGGTACTTGCCGCCGCTGCCCAGGAGGCCGCCCGCTTCGGCGATGGCGAAGTGCGCCTGGCCGGAGACAGGGTCGAGGAACAGCTCGCGGATGGTGGCGATCTTGTGCCCGCCGCGGTCCACGAGGTCGGCGCCCAGCACCTCGCTCGTCTTCACCAGGGCGGTCTGGATGGTCGTGCTGACGGACATGGCGATCTCCTTCGCCGCTCTAACGGGCGAGGGGGCCGCGCGATCCTTCGGCGCGGTCAGGCGGCCGCGCGAGCCGGGGAGAGCGCCGCGAAGGCCTCGGCGGTCAGGGTGTAGGAGCGGGCGCGGGCCGCGGGGTCGTGGATGCCCGACGCCACCATCAGCTCGTCGGCCCCGTGGCGGGCGGCGAAGTCGGCGAGCCCCTGCGCCACGGCTTCCGACGTGCCCACGAAGCTCGCCGACAGCGTCTGCGCCAGCATCGCGCGCCAGTCGGCGGGCAGCATGTCGAGGAAGCCGGCGCGGGGGCGCGGCAGGGGGCCGGGGCGGCCGGAGCGCAGGTTCACGAACGCCTGCTGCATGGAGCTGGCCAGGAGCGCCGCCTCCTCCGCCGTCTCCGCGGCGTAGGCGCTGCAGCCCAGCATCACATAGGGCCGCTCGAGTTGCGCCGAGGGCTTGAAGTCGCGGCGGTAGATGTGGAGCGCGGGCTCCAGCTCGGCGGGCGCGAAGTGGCTGGCGAAGGCGTAGGGCAGGCCCAGCATGGCGGCTAGCTGCGCGCCGAAGGTGCTCGATCCCAGGATCCACAGCGGCACGTGCGTGCCCGCGCCCGGCACCGCCAGCACCCGCTGCCCGGGCTGCGGATCGGCGAGGTAGGCCTGCAGCTCCACCACGTCGCGGGGGAAGTCGCCGACATCGCTGGTCAGCGAGCGACGCAGCGCGTGGGCGGTGAGCTGGTCGGTGCCCGGCGCGCGGCCGAGCCCCAGATCGATGCGGCCGGGGAAGAGCGTCGCCAGCGTGCCGAACTGCTCGGCGATCACCAGCGGCGCGTGGTTGGGCAGCATGATCCCGCCCGCGCCGACGCGGATGGTCTTCGTCGCCGCCGCCACGTGGCCGATCACCACCGCGGTCGCCGCGCTGGCGATGCCGGTCATGCCGTGGTGCTCGGCCATCCAGTAGCGGTTGTAGCCCGCCGCCTCCGCCGTCTGCGCCAGCGTCGCGCTCTCGGCGAGGGCGGCGGCGGCGTCCGCCCCTTCCTTGATGGGCGAGAGGTCTAGGACGGAGAGCGTGGTCATGGCCTTCATGTAGGCGCGCGCATCGGGCCGCGCACGCTTGGCCCGGCTGAAACAATCCCGCTACAACCGGCTCCAGAGGAAACGACGGGACCGCGTTCATGGCCGACGAAATGCAGCTTCCGAAGGGCGACCTGATGCGCGGCAAGCGCGGGGTGGTGATGGGCGTGGCCAACCACAACTCCATCGCCTACGCCATCGCCGCCCAGCTCGCCGCCCAGGGCGCGGAGATGGCCTGGACCTACGTCGACGCCATGGAGCGGCGGGTGAAGCCGCTGGGCGAAGGCCTGGGCGTGAAGCATTTCGTGCCCGCCGACGTCTCCTCCGACGAGAGCATGGACGCGGCCTTCGCGCAGATCGGCGGGGCGTTCGACGGGAAGATCGACTTCCTGGTCCACGCCATCGCTCACGCCGACCGCGACCACATCACCGGCTCGTTCGTCGAGAACACGACCCGCGCCGGCTTCGCCCATGCGCTGGACGTCTCGGCCTTCTCGTTCGTGGACGCCGCGCGCCGGGCCGCGCCGCTGATGGGGCCGGGCGCCTCGCTCCTGACGCTCACCTACCTGGGCGCCGAGCGGGTGATCCCGAACTACAACGTCATGGGCGTGGCCAAGGCGGCGCTGGAGGCCTCCACCCGCTACATCGCCCGCGACCTGGGGCCCAAGGGCATCCGCTGCAACGCGATCAGCGCGGGCGCCATCCGCACGCTGTCGCTGGCGGGCATCTCGGGCGGGCGCTCGATGATCGGCCAGGGCCGCGCGTGGTCGCCGCTGCGGGAGGACACCGCGCCCGAGGGCGTCGCCGGCTGCGCGCTGTGGCTGCTCAGCGACCTCGGCCGCTCGACCACGGGCGAGGTGGTGCACGTGGACGCGGGGTTCCACATCGTGGGGCTGCCGGACGAGCAGGCCGCTTCGGAGTAGCCCACGCATCCGGGCGGAGCCCTCCTCTGGGCGTCGCATCGGCGCTCCAGCGGCGAGGGGAAGCCCTGAACCTCTTGGCGGATGATTGCGCCAGCGGCGGAGCGTCTCAAGGACCGCCGAAGGCGGCCGCTCCGCGGCGGCCCGAAGGGCCGTCCTTGACACGCTCCGCCGCTGGCGCACCTTGGCCTTCAAGAGGTTAAGGGCGGAAGCGTCCGCGACATCTGGAGCTTGGCGCAGCAGGGGGCGCGTTGTCTGAAGAGCGCTTCCCCATCCCCGCCGTCGGCGTCGTCTGCCTGCGCGGCGACGAGGTGCTGCTGATCCGCCGCGGCAAGCCTCCGCGCGAGGGTGAGTGGAGCCTGCCGGGCGGCCGCGTCAAGTGGGGCGAGAGCACGCAGGACGCGGCGCTGCGCGAACTGCGCGAGGAGACCGGCGTGGAGGCGGAGCTGACCAGCCTCCTGGCCGTGGTGGATGGCGTCTTTCCCGCGGCGGACAAGCACTACGTTCTCGTCGACTACTCCGCCCGCTGGCTCTCCGGCGAGCCGCGCGCCGGCGACGACGCCACGGACGCGCGGTTCGTGCCGGTCTCGAAGATCGGCGGCCTGGGCCTCTGGTCCGAGACGGTGCGCATCATCCGCATGGCGGCGGAGGCGCGCGCGTGATCGGCCCCCTCCCGCCCCCCGCCACGGTGCCCGCGGCGGCCCTCGCCCAGCCCGAGGACCTCGCCTTCGAGCTCGGCCGGGCGCACGCGCTGCGCCAGCTCTGCTTCGGCCGGGAGGATGCGGTGTGGCGCGAGCGCATGAGCGACCTACTCAAGGCCGAGCGGCCCGACGCCGCGCGGCGTCAGCGGCTGGTGCTGCGCTTCAACGCGGGCTTCGCCGAGACGCACGCCGCCTTCCCCGCCTGCGGCCCCGCCGCCGAGGCGGCGCTGAAAGAGACGGCGGCCAAGGGGGCGAAGCTGGCCCACGCGCTCGCCGCCGCCCCTCGCCGGTGAGCCCGCCCTCGCCCATATCACCGGCCGTGATCAAGCCCGAACGCCTGCTCTGCCCCAAGCCCGAGGGTCTCTACTGCGCGCCGGGCGACTTCTACATCGATCCCGTGCAGCCGGTGCAGCGGGCGGTGATCACCCACGGGCACGCCGACCACGCCCGCTCGGGCCATGGCCTCGTGCTCGCCACGCCCGAGACGCTAGACATCATGCGCGTGCGCTACGGCGAGGATTTCGCGGGCGCGACCCAACCGCTGGCCTATGGCGAGACCACCGTTCGCGACGGGGTGGAGGTGACGCTCCATCCGGCCGGCCACGTGCTGGGCTCGGCGCAGGCCAGGGTGGCGTGGAAGGGCCTGACCATCGTCGTCTCCGGCGACTACAAGCGCCGCCGCGATCCCACCTGCGCGCCGTTCGAGCCCGTGGCGTGCGACGTCTTCGTCAGCGAGGCGACCTTCGGCCTGCCCGTCTTCCGCCACCCGCCCGACGGGGAGGAGGTGGAGAAGCTGCTCGCCTCCGTGCGACAGTTCCCCGAACGCGCGCACCTCGTCGGCGCCTATGCGCTGGGCAAGGCGCAGCGGCTGATCCGGCTGCTGCGGGAGGCGGGGTACGACCGCACGATCTACGTCCACGGCGCGCTGCAGCGGCTGAACGCGCTCTACGGCGACTGGGGGATCGACCTCGGCCCGATCGCGCCGGCGACGGAGGACGGCGAGGGTGGCAAGCGGCCCAAGGGCGGCGCCCTGCCGGGCGAAATCGTGATCGCCCCGCCCTCGGCCGTGCAGGACCGCTGGGCGCGCCGCTTCGCCGACCCGGTGCCGGGCTTCGCCTCCGGCTGGATGACAGTGCGGGCGCGGGCGCGGCAGAAGGGGGTCGAGCTGCCGCTGATCCTGTCGGACCACGCCGACTGGGACGAGCTGACCGCGACGATCGACGAGCTGCGCCCGCAGGAGCTGTGGGTCACCCACGGCCGCGAGGAGGCGCTGGTGCGCTGGGCCGAGCTGAACGGGATCGCGGCGCGAGCGCTGCGGCTGGTCGGCTACGAGGACGACGAGGCGGACTGAACGGAACCGGGCGCCGCCCAGCCGGATTTCACCGGCATGTCCGACATCCCCGACGACGCCCCCGTTCCCGACGAGACCCCGCCCGCGCCGGACTCGCCGCCCCCGCCCACGGGCTCCGACATCCCGACCGAGGCGCTGGATCCCAGCGGTCGCTCGGCGGAGTCGCAGCCCCGCACCGCGGTCACGCCGGGCGGGGCCGAGCCCTACCCGCGCTCCACCGCCGCCTGAGCGGTCGGTTAGACCTTCTCCAGCCAGCGGTCACGCTCCTCCCGGCGGATGCGGCGCACGCGCAGGCTGTCGCGCAGGGCGTGCGCCACGAGCAGCCCCACCGCAGCCGCCGCGACGACGCCGGCCGTGCGCTGCGGATTCATCTGGGCGTCGGTCCAGAAGCTCGTCTCGCGCACCATGGGATAAGGCGCCCGCTCGCGCAGGTCGCGACCGGGTTCGTGCAGGCTGTCGTGCTCGCGAGGGTGGTTGGCGGGCGCGTCCTTCAGGAGCTTGGGCAGCACCACCGCCGTCAGCGGCTCGCTGAACCAGGAGGCGTACTGGCCGAGCCAGGCCTGCAGCCGCCCGCCGCCCCCCACCGTCAGCTCGCGCGTGCGGTGCTCGCAGGCGTAGGCGATCGCCTCGGCCACCAGCGGCGTGGCGTAGACCGGCGGCGGGTTGGTGCCCGGCGCGTCGGTGTAGTTGCGCGCGTGCTCCTTATAGGGCGTGTCGATGGCGCTGGGCTTGATGAGGGTGATCTGGATCTCCGGCGCGTCCCGCAGCAGCTCCATGCGGAGCGCGTTGGTGAAGCCCTTCACCGCATGCTTGGACGCCGAATAGACTCCTTGGATCGGGATCGGG
>JASLDZ010000432.1 GCA_030151985.1 Caulobacteraceae bacterium
GGTGCTGATCCTGTTCCGCGAGATGCTGGTCTCGGGCCTGCGCGAGACCGGCGCCAGCCGGGGGCTGAAGTTCCCCGTCACCCGGCTCGCCAAGTGGAAGACGACCGTGCAGCTCGTCGGCCTGACGCTGGCGATCGCCGCTCTGATCTGGCCGGCGACCAAGCTTTCTGCGCTGGCGCTGCTGTGGCTGGCCGTGGCGCTGACCTGGTGGACGGGCTGGCAGTACGTGCAGGCGGCGCGGACGCAGCTCCGGGGCTGAAGGGCCGCGGCCTCAGTCCACCGCGACGATCTCGACCTCGCCGCCCGCCACCGTCGCGGCGTCGCCGACCGACTTGCCGAGCAGGGCGCGCGCGAGCGGCGAGACGTACGAGACGCGGCCCTGTGCGGGGTCCGCCTCGTCCTCGCCCACGATCCGCCACCGCTGCTCGCGCCCGTCCTCCCGCACGATGCCGACGGTGGAGCCGAAGCCCACCCGCCCGTCCGACGGAGGGTCCGGCTGCAGCTGGGCGGACGCCCGCCTCGCGCCCCAATAGCGCAGGTCCCGCGTGGCGCGCGCCATGGCGGTGCGGTCTGCGTCCACGCCGCCCTTGGCCTGCGCCGCGGAGTAGGCCTCCCGCGCGGAGGCCAGCTCCGCCTCGATCTGCACGAGCCCCGAGGCGGTGACGAGGTTCGCGTGAGGCGACACCGGCCGATCCGGCAGGTCCGCCGCCTGCGCCTCGTAGTCCTGCTCCTTGGTGAAGGCGACGCTCATGAGCAGGTCAACGCGGCGCTCCCGCACCAGTTCAGCCGGCTCACCCAGGGTGGGGTTCGTCGCCGTCGTCGATGAACTTCGAGCCACAGAGCTGGTAGAAATCAAGCAGGGCTTCGAGGGCTCGCTCCGCTCCAGCTTTCAGCTCGTCGTCTCCGAACTCAACCGCCGGATGTTCCAAGACGTGCGTCTCGAACATCCTCATCACGATCGACGCGGTATGCAGGAGCTCGTGCCGACCGAGAGGGCTAGCTGCGACTTCGCGCCGCCAGGCCGCACCGCTGGCCTCGTCCTCGTCTAAAGAGGGATCGGGCGCGCTCACCCCTGCCGTCGCACCAGCTTCGAGTAATCGTCCATCAGCGACAGCGAGACGTTGCCGGGGGTGAAGCGGTGTTCGCCGATTTCGCTCACGGGGGTCACCTCGGCGGCGGAGCCGGTGAGGAAGCACTCGTTGAACGTCGAGAGCTCCTCCGGCTTGATGTGCCGCTCCACCACCTCGATCCCCGCCTTGCGGGCGAGCGCGATCACCGACTGGCGGGTGATGCCGTTCAGGAAGCAGTCGGGCGTGGGGGTGTGCAGGGCGCCGTCGCGCACGAAGAAGATGTTGGCGCCCGTGCCCTCGGCCACGTAGCCGCGGGAATCCAGCATCATGGCGTCCTGATAGCCCTTCGCCTCGGCCGCGTGCTTGGAGAGGGTGCAGATCATGTAGAGCCCCGCCGCCTTGGACTGCCAGGGCGCCGCGTCCGGAGGCGGGCGGCGGTAGATGGCGTGGTCCAGCCGGATGCCGCGCTTCTTGGTCTCGGGGTCGAAGTAGCTGGGCCAGGGCCAGACCGCGATCGCCACGTGGATCTTGGCGTTCTGCGCCGGCACGCTCATCTGCTCGGAACCGCGCCAGACGACCGGGCGCATGTAGGCGTCCTCCAGCCCCGCGCGGCCGACGCTTTCCTTGCAGGCCTGGTCGATCTCGGCCACGCTGAAGGGGATCTTCATGTCGAGGATCCGCGCCGAGTTGAACAGGCGCTCGGTGTGCCGCGTCAGTTCGAAGATCTCGCCGCCATAGATGCGCTGGCCCTCGAACACGCAGGAGGCGTAGTGCAGGCCGTGGGTCAGCACGTGGATCTTCGCGTCGCGCCAGGGCACGAATTGGCCGTCGAACCAGATCCAGCCGTCACGATCGTCGAAAGGGACCAGCGCCATTGCAATTTTCCACCGGCGGGACGTTTGAGGCGGGCAAACTAGAGCCCCGCGCCGCAGGGTCAACGGCGCAAACGTTCGAAGGGGGGCGGCCGTGACCTTTGCGGTCGACCCGCGGCTGGTGCTGAGCGAGCCCGAGCTGGACGCGGGGCTCGAGCAGCTGATCGTCGGCGAGGCGGCGGTGTGGACGCTGGCGGACGACGCGCTCTCCGCGCAGCCGGAGGGTGACGGCCCCCGGTTGGGGCGCGGGCACTGGCGCGCCGCCTTCCTGATCAAGCGCCGCCCGGGGATCGGCGTGAAGGAGCTGGCGGCGCTGACCGGCCTCTCCAAGCAGGGCGCCAGCCGCATCCTGCGCGACCTGGAGGACGGGGGGCTGGTCGAGAAGGCGCTCGGCGAGGACGCGCGCCGCCGCCCCGCCGTGCTCACCCACGCGGGGCGCGCGTTCGAGGCGAAGGTGGCGGAACGGCTGCGCGGCGCGCTTGCCCGTGCCTACCGCGGCGCCGGGGTTGAGCATGCGGCGGGCGCCCGGCGGGTCTGGGCCGCGCTGGCGGGGCCCGGCGTCGCGGCTCCCCGCGCGGGAGGCGAACGGTGAGCGCCGACGGCCGCCACCTCCTGATCGTCGACGACGACGACGGCATCCGCGCGCTCCTGAAGGAGTACCTCGCCCGCCAGGGTTTCCGCGTCACCGGGGCGGCGGACGCCGCCTCGGCGCGGCGGCTGATCGGCGCCTTCGACTTCGACCTCCTCGTGTTCGACGTGATGATGCCGGGAGAGGACGGCATGAGCCTGACCCGCTGGGTGCGGGAGAAGGGCGCGACGCCCGTCCTGATGCTCACCGCCCGCGACCTGCCCGGCGACCGCATCGAGGGCCTGCGCGCCGGCGTGGACGACTACCTCGGCAAGCCGTTCGAGCCGGAGGAGCTGGTGCTGCGGATCGAGGCCGTGCTCCGCCGCGCCGCCGCGCCGCCGCCGCCGGGCGAGACCATCCGCCTGGGCGACTGCCGCTTCGACCTGGCGCGGGGCGAGCTGACCCGCGACGGCCTCCCCGTCCGCTTGACGGAAGGCGAGAC
>JASLDZ010000470.1 GCA_030151985.1 Caulobacteraceae bacterium
GCCATCTCCACCGAAGAGACGCGCTACTACCTGAACGGCCTCTACCTCCATACCGTCAGCGTGGACGGCAAGACCATGCTCCGCGCCGTCGCCACCGACGGCCATCGCCTGGCGCTCGCCGAGATGCCGGCGCCGGAGGGCGCGGCGGGACTGCCGGGCGTGATCGTGCCGCGCAAGACCATCGCCGAGGCGCGCCGCCTGCTGGACGACGCGGGCGAGACGGTGGAGCTGCAGATCTCGTCCGCCAAGGTCCGCTTCGAGTTCGCGGGCGGCGGCAAGGGCGCGTCCGAGGACGGAGAGGGCGCGCCCGGCGCGACGCTGACCTCCAAGGTGATCGACGGCGCCTTCCCCGATTACGTGCGCGTGATCCCCAAGGACAACCACAAGCGCGTCGAGCTCGACGCCAAGATGTTCGCCAACGCGGTGGACCGGGTCGCCACCATCTCGGCGGAGAAGAGCCGCTCGGTGAAGCTGGCCATCGAAGCCGGCAAGCTGACGCTGACCGTGCGCAACATGGAGGCCGGGCAGGCGGTCGAGGAGCTGGAGATCGACTACGACGGCGACAGCTTCGAGATCGGCTTCAACGCCCGCTACCTGCTCGACGTCTGCGGCCAGATCGGCGGCGAGGTGATGGAGCTGCGCTTCGCCGACCCCTCCTCGCCCACGCTGGTGGTCGACCCCTCCGACTCCGGCGTGCAGTACGTGCTGATGCCGCTGCGGGTCTGACCCGATGAGCCGCAAGGTCGCCTCAGCCCTGGCCGGGGTCGTGGGGGCGGTCAACGCGTTGCAGCCCGCCCGCCAGCGCGGGAAGACGGTCGCCAACCTCATGGCCGAGCTGGAGCGGCGGGCGACCCGCACGGTCGAGACTCCGCACGGCCCGCTGACCTTCCTCACCAGCCGCGGCCGCCATGTCGCCGGCGCGACCGACAACTTCCGCGGCAACGAGCCCGAGACGCTCGACTGGATCGACACCGACATCGCCCCCGGCGAGGTGCTGTGGGACATCGGCGCCGCCTTCGGCCAGTTCGCCCTCTACGCCGGCAAGCGCGGCGCCCGCGTCGTGGCGTTCGAGCCGAAGGCGACCAGCTACGGCCTCCTGGTCGAACACGTGGCGCTGAACGGGCTGGGCGACCGGGTGACGCCCCTGTGTCTGGCGCTCTCCGACAAGACCGGCCCCACCGCCATTCACCTGCACGGGCTGGACCCCGGCGGGGCGCTGAACACGCTGCAGGGCTCGGTCAACCAGTTCGGCGAGACGCCGTCCGCCTTCCTACAGCCGGTGTTCGCCGCCCGGATGGACGACGCGGTCTCCCTCTACGCTCTGCCGCCGCCGGACCACGTGAAGCTCGACGTGGACGGGATCGAGTCCTGGATCGTGGCGGGGGGATCGGGAACCTTCGCCCGCTGCAAGACGGTTCTGATCGAGGTGGAGGGCGACGCCGTGGACACCGCCGCGAAGGACGTCGAGGCGCCGCTCGCCGCCGCCGGGCTGGTGGAGGACCTCTCGATGCGCGACAGGGGCTCGGGCCGCAACCGACTTTTCCGCCGCCGATGAGCGGTGCGGCCGCCGAGTCCCATCCTGACGGCGCGCCGAGCGCCCCGCCGCTCACCCCGCGCTCCGCCAAGTGGCTGTGGCCGGTGCTGTGGCTGCTGGCGCTGGGGGCGCTGGGGCTGGGCGCGCACCTGATCGACGAGTTCGCCGAGGGGGGCAGCTACGGCTTCGACACCCGCCTGCTGCTGGCCCTGCGCGTGCCTGGACATCCCAACACGCCGATCGGACCCAAGTGGCTGGAGCAGTCGGCCATCGACCTCTCGGCGTTGGGCGGCTTCACCCTGCAGTGGCTGCTGGGCGGGGCCACGGTGGGGTTCCTATGGCTGGCGCGTCGGCGGGCCGAGGCGGCGTGGCTCACCGCCTCCATCGTCGGCGCCTCGGTGGCCAACGCCCTGATCAAGCTGATCGTGGACCGCCCGCGCCCGACGGTGGTCGACCATCTCGCCAACGTCTCCAACGCCAGCTTCCCCAGCGGGCACGCGATGATCTCCACCGCCATCCTGCTCACCGTGGGCGTGATGCTGGCGGAGACGCAGAAGACCGCGGTCGCCCGCACCTACCTGATGGCGGGCGCGGGGGTGCTGTCGGTGCTGATCGGTGTGAGCCGCATCTATCTGGGGGTCCACTGGCCGACGGACGTGCTGGCCGGCTGGTGCTTCGGTGCGGTGTGGGCGCTTGTGGTGTTCGCCGCCAACCGCGCGCTCCGCCGGCGGGCGGCCCGGCTGCCGGTGCTGGAGGCGGACCCCGCGCGGGGCCGGAGCGTCTAGCCCGCCCTTCGGCTCACATGCGAAGGAGCCGCATCGCTGCGGCTCCTTTGGGGGAACGCTTCGGCGTGCGCCCCGACCGGGGCGCGGCTCACAGCGAGTTGGCGACGAAGCCGACGGTGGCCGCGACGAGGCTCGCGAGGCAGATCACCAGCGTCGCGCCGGCTCCGCGTTCGGTCCAGGTGGCGAGGGAAGTCATGGGTCTCTCCTGTTTCTTGGCAGCCGCAGAGA
>JASLDZ010000372.1 GCA_030151985.1 Caulobacteraceae bacterium
GGCGGCGGCCAAGAAAAAACCCCGCCCCGGGATCGGGAGCGGGGTCCGGCTGGACCTCGGGTCCGGTCTGGGCTCTGGGCTCAGGCCGCGCCGCTCCGCTCCCGCGAGGGGCTGGTGGGCAGGGGTAGGCCTACGGTGGACATGGACGGTCGCCCTGGCGCGCGTTGGTCGCTAGGCTTAGACCACGTTCGCGAGGCGGAGGAAAGGCCCTGAAGGTCAAACCTTGCCTGACCTGGCCCGCGGCGTCATCAGGACAGCATGAATTGTTCGCGATATGACGGCTGAGCCTGTCAGCCTTGCTCCGACGGCGGCCCTGCTCGGCGCGGCGCGCCGCGTCGTGGTCAAGGCCGGGTCCGCGCTCCTGGCCGAAGACGCGCCCGCCTTCTGCTCACGCCTGGCGGCCGACGTCGCGCGGCTGAAGGCGCGGGGCTGCGAGGTGCTGATCGTCTCCTCGGGCGCGGTGGCGCTGGGGCGGGGGCGGCTGGGGCTGAAGCCCCGCGCGCGGCTGTCGCTGGACGAGAAGCAGGCCGCCGCCGCCGCCGGGCAGGGTGTGTTGATGGGGGTGTGGGCGCAGGCGCTGGCGCCCCACGACCTGCCCGTCGCGCAGGTGCTGCTCACCCGCGACGACACCGAGGTGCGCCGCCGCTGGCTGAACGCCCGCGCCACGCTCGACACCCTGCTGCGGCTGGGCGCCGTGCCGGTCATCAACGAGAACGACACCGTGGCCACCGAGGAGCTGCGCTACGGCGACAACGACCGGCTGGCGGCGCGCGTGGCGCAGATGGTCCGCGCCGACCTCCTGGTGCTGCTGTCGGACGTGGACGGCCTCTACACCGCCGACCCCGGACTGGACCCGGCGGCCGCGCACGTGCCGACGCTCGACGCGATCACCCCGCGGGTGGAAGCCATGGCGGGGGAGGCGAACGCGACGGCCGGGGTGGGCACGGGGGGCATGGCGTCCAAGCTGGCCGCCGCCGCGATCGCGCGCGAGGCGGGGTGCGAGACCCTCATCGCGTCCGGCCGCGCGGGGGGCGGCGGCGGTCCGCTGCTGGCGCTGGAGCGGGGCGAGGCGCGATCCACCCGCGTGCGCGCCCCAGCCTCCCCCCGCGCCGCCTACAAGAGTTGGATCGCCGGCCGGCTCGACCCGCGCGGCAGCGTCACGGTGGACGCGGGCGCGGTGCGGGCGCTCGTCGCCGGTCGCAGCCTGCTGCCGGCGGGGGTGGTCGCGGTGGAAGGCGGGTTCGGCAAGGGCGACGCGGTGCGCGTGCTGGGTCCGGACGGGCGGGAGGTGGCGCGGGGGATCGTGCGGGTGGACGCCTCCGCCGCCCGCCGCGCGCTCGGCTCCCGCTCCGGCGACCCGGAGGGGCTGGAAGGGCGGCCAGAGCTGATCCACAGGGACGACCTCGCCGTGCTGACGCCCTCGCCGGAGACCGCCGCATGAACGCGCCCGCTCCCCCCCTCGCCGCCCGCATGGCCGCGTTCGGCCGCGCCGCCCGCGAGGCCGCCGCCGCCCTGCGCGAGGCGACGCCGGAGGCGCGCACCGCCGCCCTCCACGCCATCACCGCCGCCGTCCGCGAGGCCGCGCCCAGGGTGCTGGAGGCCAACGCCCGCGACCTCGACGCCGCCCGCGCCTCCGGCATGGCGGCCAACATGGCCGACCGGCTGCTGCTCGACGCCCGGCGCATCGAAGGGATCGCGCAGGGGGTGGAGGCGGTCGCCGCCCAGCCCGATCCGGTCGGCGTCGAGATCGCCCGCTGGACCCGACCCAACGGGCTCGACATCGCCCGCGTGCGCACGCCGATCGGCGTGATCGGCGTGATCTACGAAAGCCGCCCCAACGTCGGGGTGGACGCCGCGGCCATCGCGGTCCGCTCGGGCAACGCGGTGATCCTGCGCGGCGGGTCGGAGGCGATCCACTCGGCGCTGGCGCTGCAGGCGGCGGTGGAGGCGGCGCTGGCGACCTCCGGCCTGCCGCGTGCGGCGGTGCAGATGGTGGACACGCCCGACCGCGCGGCCGTGGGGATGATGCTCGGCGGCCTGGACGGCGTGATCGACCTGATCATCCCCCGCGGCGGCAAGAGCCTGGTCAAGCGGGTGCGGGAGGAGGCGCGGGTCGCCGTGCTCGGCCACCTGGAGGGGCTGAACCACACCTACGTCCACTCGGCCGCCGACCCCGCCATGGCGCGCGCGGTGGTGCTCGACGCCAAGATGCGTCGCACGTCGGTCTGCGGCGCCACCGAGACGCTGCTGATCGACGCGGCGGTCGCGCCCTCGCTCCTGCCGCCGATCGCCGCCGACCTGGAGGCGAAGGGCTGCACGCTTCGCGCCGACCCCGCCGCCCGCGCCCTCGTCCCGACCGCGGAGGCGGCGACCGAGGCCGACTGGCGCACCGAGCACCTCAGCGCCATCCTGAACGTGCGGGTGGTGGACGGACTGGACGCGGCGGTTTCCCACGTCGCGACCTACGGCTCGGGCCACACCGACGCGATCGTCACCGACGATCCCGCCGCGGCCGAGGCCTTCGCCGCGCAGGTCGACAGCGCCATCGTGCTGGTCAACGCCTCCACCCAGTTCGCCGACGGCGGCGAGTTCGGCTTCGGCGCCGAGATCGGCATCGCGACGGACAAGCTCCACGCCCGGGGCCCGGTGGGGCCGGAGCAGCTCACGAGCTTCAAGTACGTGGTGCGGGGAACGGGGCAGGTGCGCGGCTAGGGACCGGCCCCCTCCGTCACGCCGCCCCGCGCCGCGCCACCTCCCCCGCTGCGCAGGGAGGAGAGACGCGACACATTTCCCGCTCCCAAGGGGAGTGGTGTGGGGCCCTTCGGTAGCGGCGTGCCGCCTTTCGCTTGTCTTCTCTTCCTTCCTCTTCTCTTCTCTTGCCCCCAGCCCAGTGTTCGACGCGCCGCAGGCAAGTCGAAAATCTTAGGGACGCCCTGCGTCCCGACCCCTCCGGTCAGCCGCCGCGCGCAGGGCGGGTCAAGGGCGGAGAGCCGAAGGCGTCCCTTGACGCGACCTGCGGGCGGTGGCGCTCAGCTATCCGATCGAAGCGCGTGATCCTCCCCTTCTCTCTCGCAGTCATCCCCGCGGAAGCGGGGACCCAGGTTTGAGCCACAGCCTCCACGCCAGCCGACGGTGCGCGCAGCTTAAACCTGGGTCCCCGCTTCCGCGGGGATGATTGGGAGAGAAAGGGCTGGCGTGGTGGACCTGCCGCCGTGCTCGGTCGCGTCAAGGCACGCTCCGGCTGCGCCTCCGCTCTACGGCCTTGACCCGTCCTGCGCGCGACGGCTGACCGGATGGCGTCGGGACGCGGGGCGTCCCTCCTGATCAAGTTCGACGAGCCTGCGGCGCGTCGAACACAGGGCTATGGGCAAGCAAGAAGGGAGAAGGAAGCTGCGATGAAAGGAGGGTAGAGGGGCTAGGTTTTCGGCCTGACCTACCGCGCTGCCGCCTCCGGCCGCGGGCCCACCAGGACCGGCAGCCGCACCGTCGCGCAGGCGCCCTCGCCCAGCTGGCTCTCCAGCGTCAGCTCACCCCCGTGCAGGGCGGCGAACGCCTTGACCAGCGACAGCCCCAGCCCCGTGCCCTGCGGCGCGTCGCGGCCGGCCTGCGCCTGGGCATAGGGTTGGCCGAGGCGGGCGAGATCCTCCGGCGCGATGCCGACGCCGGTGTCGGCCACCGCGATCTCCAGCGCGCCCGCCGCCTCGCGCAGCGTCACGTCCACGCTGCCGCCCTTGGGCGTGAACTTGATGGCGTTGGCGACGAGGTTCAGCACCATCTGCTTGATCGCCCGGTGGTCGGCGTCGATCTCGACCGGCGCGGTGGGGAGGAGCGCGCGCAGCGCCACGCCCTTCTCCTCCGCCTGCACGCGCACCAGCCGCATGGCGTCCGTCACCGCGTCGCGTCCGTCGAACACCTCGCGCCGCAGCTCGTAGCGGTCGGCCTCGATTTTGGAGAGGTCGAGCACGTCGTTGATCAGCTCGGTCAGGTGGCTGCCGCTCTCGTGGATCAGCTGCGCGTACTCGCCGTAGCGGTCGGGGATGGGGCCGAACAGGCGCGTGCGCATGATGTCGCTGAAGCCCAGGATCGCGTTCAGCGGCGTGCGCAGCTCGTGGCTCATCTGGGCGAGGAAGCGGGCGCGGCCCTCGGCAGTCTCCTCCGCGGCGGCGCGGGCCGCCTGGGCCTCGGCGAGTTCCGCGCGCAGCGCGGAGGAGGAGTCCGCGGGCGGCGCCGCGATCGCGGGCGCGGGGCGGGCGAAGCGGGTCGCCAAGGCCGCCGCGGCCCCCACCGCCAGCAGGATCGCCGCGCGCAGCCCCGGCGCCGCCTCGACCTGCGGCGGATGCGGCGAGAGCGCCCCCAGCACGGTCACGGCGGCGACCATGCCCAAAGCCAGGGCGAGCGCGCGCCTGCGCCTCGCGCCCATCGCCGCCGCCGCCAGCGCCGGT
>JASLDZ010000476.1 GCA_030151985.1 Caulobacteraceae bacterium
CGGCGGCGGAAGGGCGAGGTCGAGGAATTGGAGGGAGACGGTGAGGGCGAGGAGGGCGGCCAGGACAACCGGCCCCTGGCGTCGGATCGCCTCGTCGCGGCTCATCTCAGGAGCCATGACACTGAAGTCGCGGACGTCTCCGCCCTTAACCTCTTGAAGGCCAGGGTGCGCTCGGGTGCGGGGTCGTTGATCACGGGGTCGGCGCGATCTTCATCCGCCCCGCCGCGGACTGCGCGTGCACCGTCGGCCGGTACATATCCTTCGCCGAGGCACCGGGAAGGAACATGTCGCCCGGTGTCACCGCCCGCGCGATGTAGGCGAGCGCGAAGCCCTTGCCGCCGGTCAGCGTCATGGCGGCGACGTAGCGGTCGTCGCGCTTCTCCTGGGTGTTCGGCTCGGTCAACACGCCCAGGAAGGCGAAGGGCCCCGCCTTCGGCTTATCGCGCGTCCCGCTCCCACCGCCCTCGTCATCCGAGCCGCTGCTCGAGGTCTCGCCCTGTGCGTCGGATGGGCCGAGCGTGGACTCGACCTCCAGCCCGGCCGGCAGCGCGTCGTCCACCACGGCCATCACCGGGCGCGCGTCGCCTGTGCCGCCCGTCAGCCGCACGATCACCCGCTCGCCCTGCTTCAGGGCGCCGGGATCGACCGCCGAGCCGTCCATGCGGAACAGCCGCTTCTGGATCCGCATCCCGGCGCTCTCCGCCCCCGGCGCGGCGGCGGGGAGGCCGTGGACGGTGACGGTGCGCCAGACCGGGCCGCCGCGGTTGACGAAGCGGGCGGCCGCCAGCTTGCCGACCGCCCAGCGCGAGCCGCCGAGGAGGCGCACGCCGGTCGCGTCGATGCGCGTCGCGCCTGAGGCCGCGAGCATGGCGTGCGCCGCCTGCAAGAGCCGCGCCTGCTCCTGCGTGTTCAGCGCGTCGGGCGCCTTCACCGTCTGCTCCAAGCGGCCTTGCAGCGAGCGGGCGATCCCCGCCTCGCCCGCCTCGTAGGCCAGTGCGATAACGGCGGCGGTGTCGCGCAGCGGGCTCTGGTACCAGTCGTCGTTGGCCTTGTAGCCGAGCGTCCGCACCGCCTGGACGAAGCTGTCGTGCGCGCGGCCCTTGTCGCCCATGGCCGCCAATCCGGCGCCGACCTGCGCGCGGGCGAGCGGGTCGGGCGTGTCCTTGAAGCCGACGTCGTGGAACCAGCGCAGGCGGGGCAGGTCGCCGCGGCCGGCCTTGGCCATGTCGTAGAGCGCGTAGGCCGCGGCGCGATTCTTCAGCCGGGTGTTCGCCGCCGCCCGCGCCTTGGCGTCGGTGTAGCCGAAGGGCGAGACGTCCATGCGGTAGCCGACCGAGCTGAAGCCCTCCGGCCGCGAGATCAGCCGCATGGCGTTTAAGGCCCGATCAAGCGCGTCCTGCGGCACGGGCGCGCCGGACGCCTTCGCCTCCAAAAGGAAGTCGACGATGTAGGCCCCCAGGAACCCGTCCGCCTCGCCGTCGCCGACGCGCCAGAGGCCGAACGACCCATCCAACCCCTCGCGGTCGAGCAGCTTGGAGACCGCGCCGACCAGCGCCGCTTTCACCGCGTGAAGCTTCAGGTCGCGCCCCAGCTCCGGCGCGTAGAGCAGCGGATAGGCCGTCGAGACCAGCTGTTCGCTGCATCCGTACGGATAGTGCGAGAGGCTGTCGGCGATGGGCGCGGGATCGAAGCCTTTGAAGGGCGAGTAGCTCACCGTCATAGACAGCTCGCCGGGCGACAGGCCGGTCAGCAGCGGCGGCGTGGGCGTGAACGCCTCGCCGGGCTTCTGCAGCTCGGTGGTCGCGCGGGTCACCGAGCCCCAGCCGATCCGCGTCTGGATCGGCCAGCTCTTGGCGGTCGCAAAGCCCGGCCCGTTCACAGCCAGCCGCACGCGGCCGACGCCCGGCCGATCCGGCGCGGCCACCACCAGGTGGGCGACCACGCGCTGGCCCGTGATCAGCCGCCACAGCTTGCGAAAGGGCGCCTGCACGCCGCCATCGCCGAACACCTGCGCGATGAAGTCGCCGACGCGGGCCTCCACGTTGTGCAGCTCCAGCGTCGCCAGCATGCGGTCGCCGGGGGCCAGAAAGCGCGGCAGCGTCAGCTCAGTCACCACGGGCCGGCGCACGATCTCGTCCGATGCGCCGGAGCCGACCGCGTCGTCCGTCCACGCCACGGCCACCAGCCGCAACTGGCCGTCGAATTCGGGCGAGGCGGGAAGGTGGATGGTCGCGTGGCCGCCCGGATCGGTGTCGACCACGCCGGACCACAGGGCGACCGTCTTGATCGGCGTGGCGGTGAGGCCTGCGCCCCCCACCTCGTCCCCGCCGAAGCTGACCGCTCCCGCCGCGCCTAGGTTCGGGTCGAGCAGGCGGCCGTAGTCATCGCGATAGGCCAGGCCCAACGCGCGCTTGCCGAAGTACCAGGCGACGGGATCGGGGTTCTTCTGGTGGGTCAGCCGCAGGATGCCCTCGTCCACCGCCGCGACGGTGACGTGCGCGCGCTGGCCAATGCCCAAGCCCTGCACGATCAGCGGCACGTCGAGGGGCTGCTTGCTGTCGATCTTGGGCGGCGTCTTGAACGCCACCGTGAGTTTGCGCCCCTTCACGTCGAGCGGCACGTAGACCAGCCCCAGCGCCCGGCGGGGCTTGGGGCTGGAG
>JASLDZ010000479.1 GCA_030151985.1 Caulobacteraceae bacterium
AGGGTGGTGCTGGTGACGGGCGCCTCCACGGGGCTCGGCCGGGCGATCGCGGTGGGCGCGGCGCAGCGGGGCGCCCGGGCGGTGATCGTCAACTACGCGAAGAGCGAGGCGGAGGCGCAGGAGACCGCCCGGCTGGTCAGCGCGGAAGGCGCCGAGGCGATCACCGTGCAGGCCGACGTGGCCAGCGACGCCGACAGCGCCCGCCTCGCGCAGGCCGCCGCCCCCTATGGCCGTATCGACGCCCTGTTCAACAACGCGGGCATGACCAAGTTCGCCCCCAACCACGCCGACCTCGACGCGCTGTCGGGCGAGGACTTCCTGCGTCTGTATGACGTCAACGTCGTGGGCGCCTGGCGGATGGTGAAGGCGGCGCGGGCGCTGCTGGAGGCGGGGGAGGGGATGGGGGCGGTGGTCAACACCGCGTCCATCGCGGGCGTCACCGGCATCGGCTCCTCGGTGGCCTACGCCGCGTCCAAGGGCGCGCTGACCACGATGACGCTGAGCCTGGCGCGGGCGCTGGCCCCGAAGATCCGCGTCAACGCCGTCTGCCCGGGCTTCATCGACACCCCCTGGTTCGGCGGCATGGGCGAGGAGCGGCGCGAGAAGCTGCGCCAGGGCGTGATCGCCTCCACCCCGCTGAAGGCGGCCTCCACCGCGGAGGATATCGCCGACGCCACCCTGTTCCTCGGCTCGCCCCAGTCCCGCCACGTGACCGGCGAGACGCTGCTGGTGGACGCCGGCACGCACCTGGGCTTCGCCAGCCTCTCGATGCGGTAGCGGGCGCCTCTCCCTCCCCCTTGTGGGGAGGGGGGACCGCCGCCGAAGGCGGGGGTGGGTGGGGCCACAGAGCGCAGCGTAAAGCGACCTTTGAGCTACCGTAGAGGCCGGGGCTTTTTACGCTTCGCTCTCGTTTCCCACCCACCACGCCCTTCGGGCGCGGTCCCCCCTCCCCACAAGGGGGAGGGAGAGGGGAAGCGCTACCCCGCCCGCCGCAGCGGCGCCTGCACGAACTCGGCGGGGGGCCGGGTCTCCGCCAGCACCTCGTCGCGGATGGCGCGGGGTTCGCCGAAGAGGTTGCCCTGGCCGTAGACCGCCTCCAGCTCCAGGATGTCGATCACCTGGCGCTCGGTCTCGATCTTCTCGACGACAAGATCCACGCCGTAGCGGCGCAGCACCTTGGCGTAGTCGGCGGCCACGAGATCCCGGCGGGCCTTGACCACCACGCGACCCTCGACCTCGGCCAGGCTCTTCAGCATCACCTCGGCGCTGACCTTGGCGAAGCGCACGTCGGCGCGTTGCAGGTCGGGCAGGTCGAGCTCCAGCTCGGTCACCTTGTCGATGGAGAAGCGAAAACCCAGGTCGGCCAGCTTGGCCATGTTGCGGGACGCGGCCGCGCCCCGGGCGGTGAAGGCCGCCTGGCCGATCTCGAAGATCAGCCCGCCCGCCAGGTCCTTGTTGGCGCTCAGGAACTCGAGGAACTGCGGGAAGAAGCGCTCGTCCGACAGGCTCGCGGGCGACAGGTTGCAGAAGATGCCGATCTTGCGGTCGCCCTTGGCCAGCCGGCGCACGATCTGCACGCAGCGGAACAGGAGCAGGTTGTCGATCGCCGCCACCAGCCCCTCGGGCTCGGCGGTGGGCAGGTATTCGGCGGGCATGATCACCCGCCCGGTGGCGTCGCGCAGGCGCGTGAAGCTCTCGTAGAAGGCGATCCGCCGCTGCGGCAGGGTGACGACCGGCTGCAGGTAGAGGTCGACGCGGTTCTCGGCCAGCGCGTCGCGGATGGTCTCCAGCATGGCCGAGCTGGCGCGGCCGATCTGGGCGGGGTCGGGGGCGCGGGCCAGGCGCGCCTCCAGGTCTTCGCCCATGCGCGCGACCAGCTCCTCCAGCATCCGCACCTCGCTGGTCAGCGCCTGCGTCTTGTTGGAGGCCTCGGCCTCCAGCCGCACGGCCAGCTCCTCGACGACGCCCTCGGTCTCCTCCAGGTGGTCGGCCAGGATGCGGTGCGCCTCGCGCAGGGACTTGAGTTCGCGGCTCACGCTCGCGCCCTCGACCATGCGGCTGACGAGGCCGTGGACCGCCAGGCACAGCGCCAGCGCGCCGGCCAGCACGGCGGCGCCGGCGCCCGGGTCCGCGCCGCCCCGCCAAGCCAGCGCGGCGGCCGCCATGGAGGTGAACAGGTAGGCGCATCCGAGGAGCGCCAGGGCCGCCTTACGCATGCGCTCAGGATCCGGGTGGGGGCGTCGGCGCCATGCTGCGCCGACTCGCGCCCAAGTCTAAGCCGGCCTTCAGGCCGCCGAGGTGGCCTGCTCGCCCGCCGGGTCGCGCAGCACGTAGCCGCGGCCCCAGACGGTCTCGATGTAGTGCTCGCCGTGCGTGGCCGAGGCGAGCTTCTTGCGCAGCTTGCAGATGAAGACGTCGATGATCTTCAGCTCGGGCTCGTCCATGCCGCCGTAGAGGTGGTTCAGGAACATCTCCTTGGTCAGCGTGGTGCCCTTGCGCAGGGAGAGGAGCTCCAGCATCTGGTACTCCTTGCCGGTCAGGTGCACGCGCTGGCCGGAGACTTCGACCGTCTTGGCGTCGAGATTCACCAGCACTTCGCCGGTTTTGATCACCGACTGGGCGTGGCCCTTGCTGCGGCGGACCACGGCGTGGATGCGGGCGACCAGCTCGTCCTTGTGGAAGGGCTTGGTCATGTAGTCGTCGGCGCCGCCGCCGAAGCTCTTGACCTTGGTCTCGATCTCGGAGGTGCCGGAGAGGATCATGATCGGCGTGTCGATGCGGGCGACGCGCAGTTGGCGCAGCACGTCCATGCCGCTCATGTCGGGCAGGTTGAGGTCGAGCAGGATGAGGTCGTAGTCGTAGATCTTGCCCAGATCGACGCCCTCTTCCCCAAGGTCGGTGGTGTAGACGTTGAAGCCTTCCGACTTCAGCATCAGCTCGATGGACTGCGCCGTGGCGCTGTCGTCCTCGATCAGCAGAACCCGCATCCGCCCCTCCCAAAGCGCCTCGCCCGGCGCGCCCGCCTCGACCTCAGGACCGCCGAGCGACGCGCACAGATCGCCGCTCTCGCCGGCGACGTTCGCCCGCCAGTCCCTTAAACTTCGTTAATCGTGAAGAACGATGCCGAATCATCCGTGATTTGGAGTCGTGCTTCAAGCGCTGGCGTTAACTTTTTGGATTCGCATGGACTCCGCGGCCCCACGCGGCGGACTCGACAAACGCCGCAACCTGAGTCCGCGTCTGGATTTCCGGCGCTTTCCGCCCTACATCCGCGACACGCGGGCGCACCCTTCGGCCTCTCCCGGCCAGCCCGCGCTTGCCATCTTCCCACGACGCGGGCGATAGCAGGGCTTCACGCGCGGACGGGCGCGAGCGGACAGGTGGATATGGCGACCAAGGAAGAGATGCTCGAGTTCGAAGGCGTGGTGGAGGAACTGCTGCCCGAAGGCCGGTTCCGCGTGCGCCTCGACAACGACCACCCGATCCTGGCCTACACAGCCGGCCGCATGAAGCGCAACCGCATCCGCACGCTGGTCGGCGACCGCGTGACGGTCGAGATGACGCCGTACGACCTGACCAAGGGGCGGATCACGTTCCGGCACAAGACGGAGAGCGCGGGGCCTCCCGGCGCGCGGCCGGGGACGCGACCGCAGTTCCGGCGGCGGTAGCGAGGGCGGCGGCGGCGACCGGCTCTCAAGGACTCAAGCTTATCGTTTGTCGCGGCTCCGATATCGGGCGAAGATCCGGTCGAGGACTGTGCCGTCGAACTCGGATCTGGCTGATCTCGATGCGTGGATTCGCCACTTCACCCAAGCCCACCCGAACGCCGGGACTGAGAAGATCATCAGCCAAAGAAGGCTAAATGCAAGCGTGCCGAAGATGTGGCGCCCCTTGGTCTCGACGGCTAAGGCGATGAACATTGTTGCCGATAAGATGAGCGGAAACGCCAGCGCCCGTCGCGCATAGCTGGCGAAGCCGTCGGCGTGAACACGACCCGTCATAGGCTGCGACCGTGGGGCGCTTAAGTGAGCCGGTCAATGGCCTCGTGACTCAACGCGGAATCTGCGACAGCCCTCGCTTTTTTCTTGCTTCCTAGCCCCTAGCCCTGTGTTCGACCCCTCCGGAGGGGTCGAACTTGTTTGGATGGACGCCCCGCGTCCCGACGCCATCCGCGCCGCCGTCGCGCGCAGGGCGGGTCAAGGCCGAAGAGCGGAGGCGGAGCCGGAGCGGGCCTTGACGCGACCGAGCACGGCGGCACGTCCACCACGGTAGTCATTCTTCTCTCGCAATCATCCCCGCGGAAGCGGGGACCCAGGTTTAAACTCCGCGCTCTGTCGGCTGGCGTGGAGGCTGTGGCTTACGCCTGGGTCCCCGCTTCCGCGGGGATGACTGCGAGAGAGGAGGGGAGGGTCACGCGCCTAGAGCGGACGGCTGAGCGCCACCGTGCTCGGGCGCGTCAAGGGACGCTCCGGCTTCGCCTCCGCTCTACGGCCTTGACCCGGCCTGCGCCCGGCGGCTGACCGGAGGGGTCGGGACGCAGGGCGTCCCTAAGAATTTCGACGAGCCTGCGGCGCGTCGAACACTGGGCTGGGGCTCAAGAGAAGAAGAGCGGAGGGGTGACCCGCGGGGTTCGAGGCTGGAGGGACGCCCCGATTGCCCGAGGCGTCCGCACCACCTGCCGCTCCGCTCAGCCCGCCTCCGCCAGCATCGCGGCCAGCGCGTCGAACTGTTCGGGTGCGGCGCCGGTCGCGCCGGACTGCATCGCCTCGTCCAGCGCCGCCTTGCTGGGGTAGAGGTCGCGCATCACCACCCGCGTCTTGCCGCCCGTCTCCTCGAAGGTGACGGTGGTGACCTGGCCGGCGCCGCCTTCCTCCTCGTTGGTCCAGACGATCCGCTCGCCGGGGACCACGTCGGTGTATTTGCCGAAGAAGGCCATGGACTGGTCGTGCGCCGGGTGGCGCATCACGATGCGGTAGGATCCGCCCGTGCGCACGTCCATGTCGCAGGACTCCATGGCGATGCCGAAGGACTTGGGCACCCACCAGCGCTGGAACAGCTCGGGCTTGCTCCACGCCTCGAACACCAGCCGGGCGGGGGCGTGGAAGCTGCGGGTGACCGTCAGCTCCCGGTCGGAGGTGCGCTCCACCGCCGTGGCGGGCTTGTTCGCGGGGTCAGTCTCCAGGGTCGTGGTCACGGGCCTTCTCCTCCTGTTTGAGTTGTTCGACGACGTCGTCCAGCGCATCGAAGCGGGCGGTCCAGAGGGTCCGGTGCGCCTCCATCCATGCGGTCTCCTGCTCGAGCCGGCGCGGGCCCAGCCGGCAGGTGCGCACGCGGCCGACCTTCTCGGTCGCCACAAGCCCCGCGGCCTCCAGCACGCCGACGTGCTTCTTCATGCCGGTCAGCGTCATGCGGAAGGTGTCCGCGAGCTCGCTGATCGAGGCGTCCCGCCGGCCGAGCCGCTCCAGCACGCCGCGCCGGGTCGCGTCCGACAGGGCGGCGAAGGAGGCGTCCATCCCGGCGGGCTGAAACTGAACCATGTGGTTCAGTATGCATGCGCGGGATCGGTCCGCAAGGCCCCATGAGGCGAGCGGAGACTCAGCCCCAGACGAGCAGGAGCGCAACGAGCTCGAGCGCGAACACCACGTCGGTGAGGAGGCGCAGGCGGGACTTGGGGGCGGGGGCGCTCATCCCTGCGTCATGCCGCCGCACGTCGGCGCGGGGTAGCGGCCACGCCCACCGCGCGAACGGGGGTTCGCCTCAGCGGGGCGCCGGGGCCTCGCCCAGCCAGCCGGCGGCGCGCACCTCGGCCACCTGGGCGCGGGCGACGGGGGCCTCCAGCCCGCCGCGCAGGCGCAGGCGCAGGTTGCGGCCTTCGAAGGCGTGGCCCTCCACCGCGTCCTTGGCCACCCACCAGGAGCGATGGACGCGCAGGCCGGGCGTCGCCTCGAGCGCCCCCACCGCCTGCGCCATCGGCATCAGCGCCAGCTCGGAGCGGCCCGGCCGGTGCACCCGCACGTAGTGGTCCTCCATCTGGAGGGCGATCACCTCTCCGGCGAGCGCGCGGGCGGTCGCGGCCGCCGCACCGGGGTCCGCGTCCGGGGCGGGGGCGGAAGGGGCGGCGGGCGCCGGCGACGCGCCCGCGTTCCGCCAGCGGTGCAGCATCACGTTGAAGGCGGCGAAGGGCGCGCCGAGCAGCAGGGTCTGGCCATAGAGCTCCAGCGCCGTCCGCGCGGTGAAGCGGGGCCAGACCAGCCCGTGGAACAGCAGCCCCAGCACCAGGGCGTAGGGGGCGCTCACCAGCGCCATGGCGACGCCGATCGCGAACCACTCGGGCAGGTCCACCCGCGGCGCCAGGCGCACGGCGAAGCGAAGCGGCAGGCTGTAGGCGACCACGCCCAGGAGGAAGCCGGCGACCCAGAAGCCCAGCCGCACCGGCAACGGCATGGCGTAGCTGCCGAACGGTCCGATCACGCCCAGGAAGGCGCCCACCGCCGCGCCGAGGCTCAGTCGGATCGCCCACTCGCGCGGCGTGCCGCACAGCTCTCGCAGGGTCAGGGCTTCAGCCGCCATGGGACCCGCCTTTCGCCGCGCCGGGCTCCAGGCGCAAGGGCTCTCGACCCCGTCCCCCGACCCGCTCCCGCACCCGTTGGCCCGCCGGCGAAGCGGATGTCGCGGGCGAACGGGCGCCGCCGCAAGGAGGGGGCGACCGCAAGGAGCCCTCCGTGACCGCCTCGACCGCCGCCGCCCTGTCCGTTCCGCCGCCGCCGCGCTCGACGCTCGGCGCCCTGCTGCCCGTGGCCCGGCTGATGGGGGAGGACCTGGTCTCCACCCTCGTCTACGCCGCCCTCTACGCCGCCACGCGCAACCTCCTGCTCTCCACCGGCGTCGCGGTGGCGGCGGGGATCGCGGGCGTCCTGTGGACGCGGGCGAGGGGGCGGCGGGTGGACGCGATCCAGCTCCTCAGCCTGGGGCTGGTGGTGGTGTTCGGCGGCCTGGGCCTCCTGACCCGCGACCCGCGCTTCGTGATGGTGAAGCCGACCCTGGCCTATCTTGCGGTGGCGGCGGTGATGCTGAAGCCCGGCTGGCTGGTGCGCTACATGCCGCAGGTGGTGCGCGACCACGGCGCCGACCTCGTGCGCCGCTGCGAGTTCGCCTGGGCCCTGGCGATGGGCGCGATGGCGCTGGCGAACGGCGGCTTCGCGCTCTCGGGCGACGTCAAGGCGTGGGCGGCGTTCATCGCGGTCGCGCCCCTGGCCTCCAAGGGCGTGCTGACCGCGCTCACCTACGGCGTGATCCGCATCGGCGTGCGGCGGCGGGTGCGAAGGGCGCGCCTCGCCTAGTGCGAGTTCATGCCTTCGGCGTTGGCCTGGCTGTTCGGGTGGTTCTCGGTGCGGCCGTAGAGCGCCTGCACGCTGGTGTCGTGCAGCCTCTGCCACTCGTCCGCCGTCAGGCAGTAGCGGGCGGTGAAGTGGGAGCCCATGACCTTCTGCACGCGGCACTGCAGCACATCGCCGTTCGGCGCGATCTCCGTATCCCCGTGGCGCGCCGGCGCGACCGCCCGCGTCTCCACCCGGTCGAGCCCGGCCTGCTGCAGCGAGGCCGACAGCACCAGCGCCAGCACGAGCATTCCCGCCTCCCCGCCGTCCGATCGGGAGGAGGATGCGCGCGCCGTCTCGGCCTGTCGAGGCCGGCGCTTCATCCGCGGTTAACGGGGCCCCGCCAGGGTGGGCGCGACCTCCGGAGCCGCCGTCTTGCGCAACCTGATCGCCGCCGTGGAGCGCCTGGACCCGCTGTCGGTCTCCGGCCGGGTGGCGGGGGTGTCGGGGCTGCTGATCGAGGTGCGCGGCGGGCTCTCGCGGCTGTCGGTGGGCGCGCGCTGCGAGATCGTTCGCATGGGCGCGCCGATCCTGCCCGCCGAGGTCGTGGGCTTCCGCGAGTCCAGGGCGCTGCTCATGCCGTTCGGTCCGGTCGAGGGCGTGGCGCCCGGCGCGGAGGTGCGCATCCGGCCGGAGGGCGCGACCGTCCGCCCGACGCTCGCCTGGCGCGGCCGGATCGTGAACGCCTTCGGAGAGCCCATCGACGGCAAGGGGGCCCTGCCGCAAGGTCCGGCCGCCTATCCGCTGCGCGCCCCGCCGCCGCCCGCCCATTCGCGGGGGAGGGTGGGCGAGCGTCTGTCCACCGGCGTGCGCGCCATCGACGTCTTCACCACCATCTGCCGCGGCCAGCGGATGGGCGTGTTCGCCGGCTCCGGCGTGGGCAAGAGCGTGCTGCTCTCCATGCTGGCCAAGGGCGCGGCGTGCGACGCGGTCGTCGTCGGCCTGATCGGCGAGCGGGGCCGGGAGGTGCGCGAGTTCATCGAGGAGACGCTGGGGCCGGAGGGCCTCGCCCGCGCGATCGTGGTGGTCGCCACCTCCGACGAGCCCGCCCTCACCCGCCGCCAGGCCGCCTACATGACGCTGGCGCTGGCCGAATACCTGCGCGACCAAGACCAGGAGGTGCTGTGCCTGATGGACAGCGTCACCCGCTTCGCCATGGCCCAGCGCGAGATCGGCCTGGCCGCGGGCGAGCCCCCGACCACCAAGGGCTACACCCCCACCGTCTTCACCGAGCTCCCCAAGCTCCTGGAACGCGCCGGCCCCGGCCCCGTGCGGCCGGACGGCACGACGGCGGGGCCGATCACCGGCCTCTTCACCGTGCTGGTGGACGGCGACGACCACAACGAGCCGATCGCTGACGCCGTGCGCGGCATCCTCGACGGGCACCTCGTGATGGAGCGCGCCATCGCCGAGCGCGGCCGCTTCCCCGCGGTGAACGTCCTGAAGTCGATCAGCCGCACCACGCCCGGCTGCTGGGCGCCGCACGAGCGCGACCTGGCCCGCTCGGCGCGGCAGTCGCTGTCGGCCTACGCCAACATGGAGGAGCTGATCCGCATCGGCGCCTACCGCTCGGGCGCCGACCCGCAGGTGGACAGGGCGATCGCGCTGGAGCCGGCGCTGGAGGCTTTCCTCAGCCAGGACCGCCACGACGCCACGCCGCTCGACGACGCCTTCGACCGGCTGGCGGGCGTGCTGGCCGACGTCGCCGCGCCGGTGACGCCGCTCTCCGTCGCGAGGCTCGCGGCATGAGCTGGGCGCAGTCGCTCATCAAGCTCTCCACCTACGAGGTCGAGACGCGCCAGAAGCGCCTCGCCGAGATCCGCGACCGCTGGGCGGCCCTGACCCTCAAGCTCGAGGCGCTGCACGTCGAGCGCGCCACCGAGGAGGCGGCGGCCGAGGCGTTCGGCGAGGCCGGCTTCTACCTCGTCGGCTTCCGCGAGGGCTGGAAGGCCCGCAAGCTCCGCGTCGAGGCCGACCTGCGGGCGCTGGAGATCGAGGAGCAGGGCGCCCGCGACTCCCTCTCCGAGGCGTTCGAGAGCCAGAAGAAGTACGAGCACGTCGCCGACCGCGCCGCCGCCGTCGCCCGCGCCGAGCTCGGCAGGCGCGAGACCGCCGCCCTGGACGAGCTGGCGCTCCGCCGCCGCGCCTGACGCGGCCGCCGATGTCCGGATCGGACGGAAGAATGTCCTGAGCGACAGGGCCGCTCCCGCTTAAGCTTCGCCTCATGGACCCGCCCGCGCCCCGCCGGATCGGCCTGCTCGGCTTCGACGGCGTCGCCGCCATCGACCTCGTGGGCGTGCTCGAAGCCTTCTACATCGCCGCGCGGATGGGGCCGCCCGAGGCGACGCCCTACGAGACGGTGGTGATCGGCCTCACGGGGGCGCCGTTCCGGTCGGAGTCCGGCCTGCGCCTGTCGCCCGACGTCGCCCTCGCCGACGCGCCGCCGCTCGACACCGTGGTCGTGCCCGGCGGCGAGGGGCTGCGGCGGCCGCAGGTGCAGGCCGCCGTCGCCGGCTGGCTGCGGAGCCGCCGGCAGGGCGTTCGCCGCTTCGTCTCGGTCTGCACCGGCGCGTACGGCCTGGCCGCGAGCGGCCTGCTCGACGGCCGCCGCGCCACCACCCACTGGCGCCACGCCGCCCACGCCGCCCGGAGCTTTCCCGCCGTGCGGTTCGAGCCGGACGCGATCTTCGTCAAGGACGGCCCCTGCTACAGCTCGGCCGGCATGACCGCGGGCATCGACCTGGCGCTCGCCCTGATCGAGGAGGACCAGGGGCCGAGCGCGGCCCTGGCCGTCGCCCGCCAGCTGGTCGTCTACATGAAGCGGTCGGGCGGACAGCTGCAGTATTCCGAGCCTCTGCGCTCGCAGACGCGCGCCGGCGACCGCTTCGCCGACCTCGTGGCGCTGATGGTGGGCGACCTTGGGCGCGAGTGGACGGTGGCGGCGATGGCGCAGGCCGCGGGCCTGGGCGAGCGGCAGTTCGGTCGCCGGTTCAGCGCCGCCTTCGGCCAGTCTCCCGCCGCCTTCCTGACCGGGCTGCGGCTGGACGAGGCGCGGCTGCGGCTGGCGTCGGGGCGCGACGGGCTGGCGCGGATCGCCCACGCGGTCGGCTTCGGCGGCGACGACGCCTTCCGCCGCGCCTTCGAGCGCCGCTTCGGCCTCACCCCGGGCGCCTACCGCGCCCGCTTCGCCGCGCACGAGGCCCCGCCTTCGGAGATCGACCATGCCGCTTCCCGCCATCTCTAGGGCAGCCCTCGCCGTCGTCGGACTTGGGGCCGTCCTGGGCGTAGCCGCGCTGGCCGGGGCGGGGGAACCCGCCGCTCTGGACGGCCCCCGCTACGACGCGGCGGGCCGGCTGGAGCGGCCCGCCGACTACCGCGAGTGGGTGTTCCTGAGCTCGGGGACCGACATGAGCTACAGCGCCCTTCCGGCCATGGCGGGCGCGCACATGTTCGACAACGTCTTCGCCCCCCGCGCCGCCTACGCCGCCTTCAAGCGCGACGGCGTCTGGCCGCAGGGCACGGTGCTGATGCTGGAGAACCGCGGGGGCGCGACCAAGGGCTCGATCAACAAGCGGGGCCTCTACCAGACCGGCGACGTCATGGGGCTGGAGGCGCACGTGAAGGACGCGCGGTTCAAGGGCGGCTGGGCCTTCTTCGGGTTCGACGGCGACAAGCCGGCGACGCAGGTGCCCTACACGGCGGCCTGCTACAGCTGCCATCAGGCGCATGCGGCGGCCGACACCACCTTCGCGCAGTTCTATCCGACGCTGCTTCCGGTCGCGAAGGCGAAAGGCACGCTCAACC
>JASLDZ010000488.1 GCA_030151985.1 Caulobacteraceae bacterium
CCGCCGTGGTGCTTCAGGTCGACGCCGTAGATCCCGCTCGAGACGTCGACGCCCGTCAGGTCCATCTGGTCGCGTCGCGTCACCGCCGCCCCGAGGCTCCGCCAGTGGACGAGGTCGGTCGACCACCACAGCGGCGCGCCCGGCCACCAGCCGAAGCTGGAGTTGGCCAGGTAGTAGCTCCGCCCCACGCGCACGACGCTGGGGTCGGGGTGGAAGCCCGCGATCACCGGGTTGCGGTAGCGGCCCGGTCCGGCGGAGAGCTCCCGTCCGCCCCCGTCCCCGCCGGCGTAGCGGAAGTCGGTGAAGCGGGCGACCGGCGCGGGGGCCGGAGGGGCGTGCGCCGCGACGAGCGCCGCCGCCGCCGCGCCGAGGCCTTCGATGCGCATCGCGACTCCTTGATCGGACCGCCATTGTCTTGCATCCGAATGCATGCCGCAATGGCGGGCGAGGATCGGGGGCGACGATGCGGCGGAGCGCGAGGCGGACGGCGGCGGTCCTGGCGGCGAGCGCGCTGGCGGCGGCTCCGGCCCTCTCGCGGGCGGCGCCGCCCGGCCCTCCGCCTCCCGTCATCCTGGGCGGCGAGGTGTACAACTCCTCGTCCTCCAGCGCCGCCCACATGGAGACGCTGTGGCCGCGGCTCGACGCGCTGTGGATCAACACCTTGATCGCGCCGGTCGCCTGGGACCAGATCGAGCCGCAGGAGGGCCGCTTCGACTTCGCCTCGGTCGACGCCCTGCTGGCGCAGGCGCGGGCGCACCGGGTGCGGCTCGCGCTCCTGTGGCTGGGCGCCTTCAAGAACGCCAAGTCGACCTACGCCCCCTCCTGGGTCCGCGCCGACCGGTTCCGGTTCCCGCGGGTGGGCACGCGCCAGGCGCTGGAGCCGAGCGGCGCCTCGGCCAGCACGCCGCCGCCGGTGCTGTCGGCCTTCGCGCCGGCGACCCTGGCGGCGGACGCCCGCGCCTTCTCCGCCCTCGCCGTCCACCTGAAGGCGGCCGACACGGACGGCCGCCTGGCGCTGCTGCAGGTGGAGAACGAGACGGGCCTGCTGGGCGACTCCCGCGACCGCTCGCCCCTGGCGGAGGCGGCGTGGCGCCGGCCCGTGCCCGCCGCCCTGCTGCAGCGCCTGCGCTCGGGCCGCGTCTCGCCGGTCCTCGCCCGCGCCTGGGCGGCGCAGGGGCGCCCGAGCGCCGGCGACTGGGCGCGGGTGTTCGGCGAGGGCCCCGTCGCCGACGAGGCCTTCATGGCCTGGCACGTCGCCCGCTACGTGGAGCAGGTGGCGCAGGCGGGGCGGCCGGCGCTCGCCGTCCCCTTCTACACCAACGCGTGGCTCGGGCCGCAGCCGGGCGAGACGCAGCCGGGCCAGTACCCCAGCGGCGGCCCGACCGCGGCGATGATCGAGGTGTGGAAGGCCGCGGCGCCCACGCTCGCCTTCGTCTCCCCCGACATCTACGTGACGGACGCCAAGTCCGTGCAGGCCGCCTACGACCGGCCCGACAACCGCCTGTTCATCCCCGAGAACGCGCCCCGCGCGGGCGAGCTGTTCTGGGCGCTGGGGGCGCACGGGGCGCTGGGCGTGTCGGTCTTCGGAGTGGACTCCCTGCGGCCGGGCGGCCAGACGGCGCAGGCGCTGGGGGCGCTGAGCTCGCTCGCAGACCTGATCGCCCGCGCCCAGGCCGAGGGCCGCATCGCCGGCGTGCTGCTCGACGGCGAGGAGACGCAGACGGTCGAGCTCGGCGGCCTGACCCTCACCTTCCGCGGCGCCGACGCCTTCTGGCGGCGCCAGGCGCTGGACGCCGGCGCCCGCCCCCCGCCCGAGCCGCCGCCGGGCGCGAGCGAGACCGACGGCTTCGACACCCGCCCCGACCGCCGCGCCTTCGGCCTCGTCGTCGCCGAGGGGCCGGGGCGGTTCCTGTTCGTCGGCCAGGGCTTCCTGGTGGACGCGACGCGAGACGGAAAGCCCGTGGAGTACGACCGGGTGGAGGAGGGGACCTTCCGCGACGGCCGCTGGATCCCCGGCCGCCTCCTGAACGGCGACGACTATGCGCAGGTGGTTCCCCGCGACCGCATCGGCATGACGCGGACCGCCTTCCTGCCCTGGCGCGCGGGCGGGGCGGCGGCCCCTAGAACCGCTGGCCGAAGCGCAGGCCCACGATGCGCGGCTGGTTGTAGATGACGTACTGGTCGGCGTTGCAGGTGCCGACGCCGCAGCCGTTCATCTTCTTGGTGATCCCGCGCCGGTCGAAGGCGTTGTCGAGGTACACCTCGAAGGTCTTGCCGTCCTTCTCCACGCCCGCGGTCAGGTCGCTGATCGCATAGGCGTTGCGCCGGCCGTAGAGGGCGCGGTTGCTGGCCTCGAAGTTGTTCCAGGCGCTGGACTGGTACACCTCCGCCCCCTGGACGTGGGCGCGGTAGTCGCCGACGTCGAACTCGTAGCGGGCGATCAGGTTGGACTTGAACGCCGGCGTGAAGGGCAGCGTCTCGCCCTTGGGCGCCACGACGCCGAAGCCGTTGTCGTAGTCCTTCGTCAGTTCCGCGTTGGTGTAGGTCGAGGCGCTGGTGATCGTCAGTCCGCGCATCGGCCGCAGCGTCAGGTCCACCTCCGCCCCGCGCGAGCGGGCCGAGCCGGCGTTCTGGATGGTGTAGATGCCGCCGGTGCCGGTGAGCGCGTTGAACGTCTCCACCGACAGCTGGATGTTGTCCCAGTCCTCCCAGAACAGGGTGGCGTTGAAGGTCAGCCGCCGGTCGAAGAAGGTGTTCTTGGTCCCGATCTCGTAGTTGGTCAGGTCCTCCGCCCCGTAGGTGATGGAGGCGGACGGGTCGACCGTGCTGCGCGAGTTGGCGCCGCCCGGTCGGAAGCCGGTGGAGACGGTCGCATAGACCAGGTGGTCGGGGTTGAACTTGTAGGTGGCGTTGAAGCGGTAGGTGAAGCCGTCGTCCTCCACCTCCACCGGCGCGATCGCCCCGTCGGCGTTCACCACCCCCAGGCTCGTGCAGGGCGTGTTGCGGTTGCCCGTTCCGACCAGGCACCCCGGCTCCGACCCGCGCGTGCCGTTGAAGTCGGTCAGCGTGTTGTCGTAGCGGTAGTACCGCATCCCGGCGGTGAAGGTCAGCGCCTTGGTGATGTCGAGGTCCCACTGGGTGAAGATGGCGAAGTCGCGGTCGATCCGCTGGCCGTCGTCCAGGTAGAAGCTGCCGGGGTTGTTGGTGACGGCGATGCTGTCCGCCAGGTTCTGCACCCGGTAGTCGTAGCGGAAGTCCTCGGTCTGGTGCTGCCAGAACACGCCGGCGAGCCCCCGCAGGCGCCAGGTGCTGGGGGTGGCGATCCGGCCCTCCTGGCTGATCTTCTCCGAGGAGCCACTGGAGAAGAAGTGCTGGGTCGGGTCGATCAGGTTCCCCGCGTCGTCCTTGTAGCGCGCGCCCGAGCCGTACAGGGCGTCGTAGAAGTAGCTGTAGTCGGCGTAGTCGTTCTCGCCGAACTGGTCCCGCTTCAGGTAGCTGCCGGCGTAGGTCACGTCGAAGTCCGCCACCTTGCCGGTGATGGTCAGCCCGGCCTGGTAGAACTGGTCGCGGTTGTACTCCTTGCCGTAGCGCTGGGTGACGAGCGAGTTCCCGTTGGCGGCGGCGGGGAACTCGCTGAAGCTGCCCTCGCGGTACTGGTATTGGCCGATGACGGAGGGCGTGACCGTCCAGTCGTCGTTCAGCTTGATGGCCAGCGCCGCGCGGCCGCCGTAGGTGTCGACGGTGTTGTAGTCGGTCTTCGGATCCGTGCTGACGGTGATCCCGGAGGTGGGATAGGTGCGGCTGCGCAGCAGGTTGTCGATGTAGCCGCCGTCGTGGCTGGCGTAGCCCACCACGCGCAGCGCCATCCGGTCGCCCAGCGGCTGGTTGACGAACCCCTCCACCTGCCCGCCCGGACCGCCGCCGGTGTAGCGGTTGGCCTCCAGGTCGTAGCCGGCGCTGAACTTGGTCGGGTCGGGCTTGTTGGTGATGACCCGCAGCGTGCCCGCCTCGCTGGAGGCGCCGAACAGGGTGCCCTGCGGACCCGACAGGCTCTCCACCCGCGCGATGTCGTAGATGTGCACGTCGAGCGCGCCGTTGATCGTGGTGATCGGCTGCTCGTCCAGGTAGATGCCGACGGTGGGCAGCGCGCCCTGCACGTAGTTGCCGCCGTCGGTCGCGATGCCGCGCACCACCACCGTCGCGTCCTGCCCCGGGTTCGCCCCCGAGATCGAGACGCTGGGCAGGTACTTCACGTAGTCCTCGAACTTCTGCACCTGCAGCTGGTCGAGCTTTCGGGTGTCGAGGGCCTGGATGCTGATCGGCACCGACTGCAGCGTCTGCGCGCGCTTCTGGGCGGTGACGATGATCTCGGAAACGGCGGTGTCGCCGGTCTGGGCGGTGGGGCCGTTCACCGCGGCGGTGTCGGGCTGCGCCGTGGCGGGGGAGGGCGGCGTCGCCGGCGCCGTCTGGGCC
>JASLDZ010000495.1 GCA_030151985.1 Caulobacteraceae bacterium
AACGCGATCATGGCCCAGGCGCGATTGGAAGGCAGATCGTCGTGGACCAACAGGTGAAGGCCGTCGCGCCCGATGTCGAGGCCATTGTGCGCGACTATCAGGAGGGGTCGACGGCGGACCAGATCGCGCTGCGGTACGGCCGTTCCCGCGACAGCGTATACCGCCTGCTGAAGGCGCAGGGCGTCGAGCTTCGCGAGGGAGGCCGCCCCCGTCGGCAGGTGGACGCCGAGGAGGTGGCGAGGCTCTATCGCGACGGCTGGACCGTGACCGAGCTCTCCCAGATCTTCGGCTGCTATCGGGGGACCATCACCCATCGGCTCGCCCTGGCGGGCGTGAAGCCCGCGCCCGATCCCAAGCCGGAGCCAACTTCGCCGTCGGACGAGCGGGCGTGAGAACGCGCAAAGCGACGGGCGTTCGCCGCCTCCCGCGCGCGCTCTTGCTCCCCGGGCGCGGCTGAGCGACAGGGAAGGGGCGCCTAACGGGAGGCGAACGCCATGACGACCGACGAGCCGCTCTACTTGCGCCGCGAGCCGACCACCGATCCTGTGCTCCTCGACTGGGCGCCGGACGCCGCCCTGGAACGGCGAGACGTGGTGGCCTATGCCGATCCGGGCCTGCACGAGGTGGTGCGCCGCTGGCCCTGGCACTTCACCTTCAGCAAGCCCCGGCGCTTCCGCAAACGGGTCACCATCGGCGGCCGTCGCTTCCGCGTCGTGTGGCTCTCCGACGCGCCTGCGGCTGGAGCCTAGAGCGTGGGCGCAAGGCTCATCCCCAACATCGCCCGTCGCCGCCGGCGCGCGGACGGCGCGGAACTCGCGTGACCTCGTCGGCCTCCGCCCCGTCTCAGACGCGCGGCCGAAAGGCCGCCGATCCTCCCCATCCCACCGACCTGCGGCTTGGGTCGGCGGTCGCAGCCCGCAGGCGACGGCTGGGACTTTCCCAGCACGACTTGGCGCTGGAGCTCGCGATCACCTACCAGCAGCTGCAGAAATACGAATCGGGGAAGAACCGCATCAGCGCATCGCGGCTCTGGGACCTGTCGGTGGCGTTGAAATGCGACGTGTCCGACTTCTTCGGCAGCACCGCGCACGCCCAACTTGGCGACGGGCCCGCGGTTCCGGCGCTCGGCGCCTTCCTGAAGGCCGCCTATGGCCGCGAAACCGCCGCCCGCTTCGCAGCGCTTCCCCGGGAGCTGCAAGTTCAGATGGTCGGCCTGCTCGCACCGCTCGCCCGCGCGCTCGCCGGCGGCTCGACGTAAGGAGCGGCGCCCCGGAGCCGGCGGCCGCCGGCCTTCGTAAGCGCCCGTCCGGCGCCAGGCCCCGCAGGAACGGGGTCTCCCGCGCGCCCCGGGGTTGTTGGCAGCGCGGTGCGGACGCTTTAGAGCTTGGCGCTAGGCCGAGCCTGGGGGCGACTCCGGGGCGCGGGGGCTTCAACCGAACAGCGGACATCGCATCGATGACGCCGAACGGCGGGGCGGACGAGCAGGCTTCGCGGCGCGCCCAGGGCGTCCCGCCCCTCCGAACCCGGCCCGGCGGGGGAGGAGCATCGCCCTGCCGATGATGTTTCTCGTCTTTGGTCTTCTGATCGCGCTGGCGGTCGTGCTGGTCGCTCTGGCGCGCCGGCTGTTCCAGGATGCAGCGGAGGGCGAGGCGGAGGCTTCCACCGCCGTCGCACCCGCGCCGGTCAGCTACGCCCAGGAGGTGGCGCGCCAGCTGGCGCAGGCCACGCCAGCGGAGTTCGCAACCCTGCGCCACCTTCGGCGCCAGGGCATGCAGACGTTCCTCGCCGATCGGGACAGCCCCCTTCTAAGGCGGCTCGTTCGAGGCGGTCTCCTGTCTGGTGCGGGATCGTCCGCCTACCCCGCGGACGCTTTCCCCTATCGTGTGCCCGACGAAGTGTGGGCCCAGTTGGAGCCGGCGTCGGGACCTTCGGCGGGCGCGTCTCAGCGCACATCGGATGCGAAGGGGTCGGCCGGGCCGAGCGCGCCGTTCAGGCGCGCCGACGGCGAGCCTTAGCGCGTCAGGCCCCGCGCGCGATCGTCAGCCTTGAGCCTTCGCGCACGCAGAGTTCGCCGACCTTGACCACCACCGCGTCGAACAGCCGCTGCCAGACGTCTCCCTCGTCGCCCATCAGCACGGCCCGGGTCGGCTCGTCCAAGATGAGGCCGACGTCCACCAGCGGCAGGGCCGCGGAGATTTCGGACGCCTGCGGTCGCTGGATAGCGCGAACGCCTGGGGTGAGCCCGGCGTCCGCATGGAGGCGCACCGCCAAGGCCGACGCCGCCTCATCAAGGCGCGTCAGAACCTCGACCAAGGCCCTCGGGTAGCCGACTTGAGCCTCCCACTTGCCGATGTCGTCGTTCTGGCAGCGGGGTCCTCGCATCAGCCCCATCACGTTGACGAGCCGGGTCAAATGGCGACGCTCCAGATGCAGGCTGGTGCGCAGCGCCCGACACTCCGCGCCGTTCAAGGCCCGTCCCTCCAACCCCAAGTTCATCGTCTCAGATGGCCTCCTCCGCGCGCGCTCTATAGCCGTCCCCGCCCAGACCGTCACGGGCCGCGTCCCGCTCCGGATGGAGCGCAGGGCGTTCTTAGGTCGACGCCCGCCTGGTCGCTCGCTCCCCTCCCGCAGGCTTGCGCCGCGCAAGAGCTGAGGGCAGGGCAGAAGGCCATGAGCCCGGACCTCGCCGCCGCCCTCTTGGAGCTCGATCCCGAGCCGCTGTTCGTCCTGGACGCCACGGTCCGGATCGTTCGCCGCAACGCCGCGGCCACAGCGCTTCTGGCCTCAGGCGACGCCCTGATCGAGGAGGCGGGCGTTCTGCGCGGCCGCGACCGCGCCGACGGCCTTGAGATCGTGTCGCGCACGTCGCGCCTCACCCGGCGCAACTACCTGGCTCTCGCCGACCCCTTCCCCTTGAGGCTCAAGGGCTCGCGCGCCTTGCGGCTGACGTTCAGGCGGCTCCACACGCTTGAGCCGCTGGTGCTCCTGCGGGTGCAGGACGCGTCGAGCGAAGTCCTGGACCGATGTCTGGACTTCGCCCGATCGCACGGTCTGAACGCCGCCGAAACGCGCCTGTTGCGCGCGCTCGTGGAAGACGAGACGCTGCGCGACTACTGCGCGCGCACAGGGCTCAGCGTGGCCTCGCAGCGCAGCCGCATGCAGGCGATCTTCCAGCGCACGGGGGTGCGCCGGCAGTCCGCCCTTGTGATCGCCGTCCTTACCGGCGTTCAAGGATCGGCGGAGCCTCCGCGTTCCCCGGACGATG
>JASLDZ010000496.1 GCA_030151985.1 Caulobacteraceae bacterium
CTTCGCCAACGGCGATCCCTCCAACGACCACGGCGGCCCGGCGCTGGGCCCGCTGAAGGACGGCTTCGACCCCACCAGGCGCGGCTTCTACCAGGGCGGCGACCTGAAGGGGCTGACCGAGCACCTGGACTACATCCGCAATCTGGGCGCCACCGCCGTCTGGGTCGCCCCCGTGTTCCGCAACAAGTGGGTGCAAGGGCCGCCGGGACACGAGAGCGCCGGCTACCACGGCTACTGGATCACCGACTTCACCGACGTCGACCCGCACTTCGGCACGCGCGACGACTTCAAGGCCTTCGTCGACGCCGCCCATGAGCGCGGGATGAAGGTGATCCTCGACATCGTGGTCAACCACACCGCCGACGTCATCAAGTACCGCGAGTGCAAGCCCGACCTGCCCTGCCCCTACCGGTCGGAGGCGGACTATCCCTTCACCCGCAGGGGCGGCGTGAACGGCGCGCCCATCAACGCGGGCTTCCAGGGCGACGACGACGCGCACCTGACGGCGGAGAACTTCGCCCGGCTGACGCGTCCCGACTATGCGCTCACCCCCTACGTGCCCGCGGGCGAGGAGCACGTGAAGAAGCCGGACTGGCTGAACGACCCGAAATACTACCACAACCGCGGCGACTTCTTCGGCAGCGCGGCGGTCGATGTAGCGACCCACGGCGACTTCTCGGGGCTGGACGACGTGATGACCGAGAACCCGCGCGTGGTGCAGGGCTTCATCGACATCTACGAGAGCTGGATCGCCGACTTCGGCATCGACGGCTACCGCATCGACACCGCGCGCCATGTGAACCCGGGCTTCTGGCGCCAGTTCATCCCCGCGATCCTCGAGTTCGCCAAGGCGAAGGGCAAGCCCAACTTCCACGTCTTCGGCGAGGTGTACGACCCTGACCCCGGCGTCCTGGCGTCGCACACGCGGGTGGACGGATATCCGGCGGTGCTCGACTTCGGCTTCCAGGCGGCCGCCCAGGCGGTGATCGGCGGCAAGGCGGGGCCAGAGCGCCTCGCCCACCTGTTCAAGGCCGACCCCGACTACGCGCCGGAGCATGGGGGAGCCGCGCAGCTCGTCACCTTCCTCGACAACCACGACATGGGCCGCTTCGCCGCGCTGCTGCGCCGCGACAACCCGAAGATCGGCGCCGACGAGCTCCTGAAGCGGGTGGAGCTCGGCCACGCGCTCTTGCTGTTCAGCCGGGGCGCGCCGGCGATCTACTACGGGGACGAGCAGGGCATGGCCGGGCTGAAGGGCGACCAGGACGCCCGCCAGACGATGTTCGAGAGCCGCGTGCCGACCTACCAGTCGGAGGTGCGGCTGGGGGCGGCCAAGGCTGGCGCGCCCGGCTTCGACGAGACCGCGCCGCTCTACCGCGCGATCGCCGGCATGGCCGCCATCCGCAACGCGCATCCGGGGCTGCGCCGGGGCGAGCAGGTGGTGCGGGTCGCGGGCGAGAGGCCCGGCCTCTACGTCTTCACCCGCACCGACCCGGACGACGGGCAGTATGTGGTGGCGCTGAACACGAGCCTGACGGCGCAGTCGGGGAACGTCACGGTCGATGTCGCCTACGGCCGCTGGAGCGGGCTGCACGGCGCCTGCCCCTCGCAGAGCGCGGCGCCGGGGACGCTGGCGGTTTCGGTGCCGCCGCTGGGCTGGGTCGTCTGCCGGGGAGACCTCGGTCGATGAGCGGCTCGGAGCTGGCGGGCGCCGTCCGCGACTGGCGGCACGGCGCGACCATCTACCAGATCTATCCCCGCAGCTTCGCCGACTCGAACGGAGACGGCGTGGGCGACCTGCCGGGCATCACCGCGAAGCTGGAGCACGTCGCCTCGCTGGGCGTGGACGCGATCTGGCTCTCGCCCTTCTACGCCTCGCCGATGCGGGACTTCGGCTACGACATCGCCGACCCGTTCGACGTGGACCCGGTGTTCGGCACGCTGGCCGACTTCGACGCGCTCGTCGCCAAGGCGCACCGGCTGGGCCTGAAGGTGATCGTCGACCAGGTCTACTGCCACCTCTCAGACCAGTCCGCCTGGTTCGAGGAGAGCCGGCAGTCGCGGGACAACCCCAAGGCCGACTGGTTCGTCTGGTCCGACCCCAAGCCCGACGGCTCGCCGCCCTCCAACTGGCAGTCGGTGTTCCACGGCCCGTCGTGGCGCTGGGATGCGCGTCGCCAGCAGTACCACCTGCACAACTTCCTGCCCGAGCAGCCGGACCTGAACGTGCACAACCCGCAGGTGCAGGAGGCGCTGCTGAAGGTCGCGCGCTTCTGGCTCGACCGGGGCGTGGACGGCTTCCGGCTCGACGCCATCAACTTCGCGATGCACGACCCCCTGTTCCGGGACAACCCTCCCGCCCCCCCGGAACGCCCGAAGGAGCGGCCCTTCGACTTCCAGGACCACGACTTCAACCAGTCGCACCCCGACATCCCGAAGTTCCTGGAGCGGGTGCAGGCGGTGGTGGACGAGAAGCCGGGCCGCTTCACCGTGGCCGAGATCGGCGGCGAGAACGCGCTCGCCGAGATGCGGGAGTACACCAAGGGGCCCAAGCGGCTGACCACCGCCTACAGCTTCGACTTCCTCTATGCGCAGAAGCTGACCCCCAGGCGGCTGAAGAGCGCGATCCTGAACTGGTCGGAGGAGGCTTCGCCGGGCGGCTGGCCCTCCTGGGCGTTCTCGAACCACGACGCGCCGCGCCACATCAGCCGCTGGTGGCCGGACGCCCCGCCCGAGACGGCGGCGCCCTTCGCGCTCCTGATCCTCCTGGCGCTGCGCGGCAACGTCTTCCTCTACGAGGGCGAGGAGCTGGGCCTGCCGCAGGGGGAGGTGCCGTTCGAGCGGCTGGTCGATCCCGAGGCGAAGCAGAACTGGCCCAAGACGCTGGGCCGCGACGGCGCCCGCACCCCGCTCCCGTGGGCCACGCAGGCTCCCAACGGCGGCTTCTCCGACGTCGAGCCCTGGCTGCCGGTGGACCCCCGCCACGCGCGGATGGCCGTCGACCGGCAGGAGGCCGATCCCCGCTCCATGCTGAACTTCACCCGCTTCGCCGTGGCCTTCCGGCAGGCGAGCGAGGCGCTGCGCTCGGGCTCGCTGGCGCTGCTCGACGTGGCCGAGCCCCTGGTCGCCTGGACGCGGGGCGAGGGGGCGGACCAGGTGGTCTGCGTCTTCAACCTGGGGACGGAGCCCGTGGCGCCGCCGCCGAGCGGCCTGGTGCTGTTCGGCACGCCCGGCATCGAGATGGGCGAGGAACCGCCGACGATGCTGGCGCCGCTGGCGGGGTATTGGGCGGAGCGATCCTCTTAAATCCGCTCATCCCGGCGAAAGCCGGGACCCATGCGCGGGTTGAGGTTGAACGGTCGCGAGCCACGGGCTGAGGTGGCTTGGGTCCCGGCTTTCGCCGGGATGAGCGGAAGATAAGGATGGGACGCAGCGGCCCGCCAAGAGGCCGCGCTCCCCACGGGGAAGGAACGGGAACCGCATGACGCCCACCGCGCACCTGACCGCCTTGGACGTCGGCGTCGTGCTGACCTACCTGACCGGCATCATCGCGTTCGGCATCGTGCTGTCGCTGCGCAAGGCCTCCAGCGAGGACTTCTTCCTGGCTGGCCGCCACTCCACCTGGCCGATCATCGGCCTGGCGCTGCTCGCCTCGAACATCTCCTCCACCACGCTGGTCGGGCTGGCGGGCGCCGCCTACTCCACGGGCATCAGCGTCTACAACTACGAGTGGATGGCGGGCGTGGTGCTCGTCTTCTTCTGCGTCTTCTTCCTGCCGTTCCTGCTGAAGGCGCGGCTCTACACCATGCCGGAGTTCCTGCAGCGGCGGTACAACGGCTTCTGCCGCACCTACTTCTCCGGCCTGACGCTGTTCCTGAACATCGTGGTCGACACCGCCAGCGCGCTCTACGGCGGCTCGCTGATGCTGAGCCTCTTGTTCCCGCACACGCCGTTCTGGATGATCGTCGCGGCCCTGGCGAGCTTCGCGGGCGTCTACACCATCGCGGGCGGCCTGAAGGCGGTGATCTACACCGAGACGGTGCAGGCGGTGCTGCTGCTGACGGCCGCGACGGTGATCAGCGTTTCGGCCTTCCACAAGGCCGGCGGCTGGCACGAGGTGCTGAGCCACGTCGACGCCGCCAAGCTCCACCTGATCCGCCCCCTGGACGATCCCGGCGTGCCCTGGCTGGGACTGGTGACGGGGGTGCCGCTGCTCGGCTTCTATTTCTGGTGCACCAACCAGTTCATGGTCCAGCGCATCCTGTCGGCCAAGGACGAGGACCACGGCCGCTGGGGCGCGCTGTTCGCGGGCCTGCTGAAGCTGCCGGTGCTGTTCCTGATGGTGCTGCCGGGGGCGGCCGCCATCCTGATCTACCCGCACCTGCCCCGGCCGGACCTCGTTTATCCGACGCTGATGTTCGACCTCCTGCCGACGGGCCTCCTGGGCCTGGCGGTGGCCGGGTTCCTGGCGGCTCTGATGTCGTCGATCGCCTCGACCTTCAACTCGGCCTCGACCCTCTTCACCATGGACTTCGTGCGGCCCGCGCGGCCGGACCTGTCGAACCTCGCCCTGGTGCGGATCGGGCGTGTGGCGACGCTGGTGTTCGCCGTCGCCGCCGTCGCCTGGGCCCCGCAGATCCAGCACTTCGGCAGCCTGTGGCAGTACCTGCAGGCGATCCTGGCCTACGCCGCGCCGCCGATCGTGGCGCTATACGTGGTCGGCGTGTTCTGGCCGAGGGCGAACGGGGCGGGGGCGACGGCGGCGATCGCGGTGGGCTTCCTGGCCGGAGCGGCGGGGTTCGTCGCCATCCCGGTGCTGCACCTCGCCAGCCTGCACTTCCTCTACGTCGCGCCCATCCTGTTCGCCCTGTCCGCCGCCGTGCTGGTGGGCGTCAGCCTCGCCACGCCCGCCGACCCTCCGACCAAGACGGAGGGGCTGGTCTGGACCCCCGCCGTGTTCCGCGCCGAGACCGCCGCCCTGGCGCTCAAGCCCGCCTGGACCAACTACCGCTACCTGGGCCTGGCGCTGATGGCCGTGACGGCGATCATCGTCTGGCGCTTCCGGTGAACCGTCGCGCCACGCTCGCGGGCCTCGCCGCCCTGGGCGCCACGACCGCCCGCGCGCAGACGCTCGGCCCCGCCGCGACGCCTGGAGTTCCGGGCCGCTTCGTCGACCGCGCCGCCTTCGCCTCCGCCTTCGTGCGGCCCCGCGACGTGCGCGTCTGGATTCCCGCGGCGTGGAGGGCGGGCCACCCCGTTCTCTACATGCACGACGCCCAGAACGTGTTCGACGCCTGTCCCGGCCCGTTCGGCGCCTGGGGCGTGGAGACGGTGCTCGACCGGCTGATCGCCGCCCGCCAGGTGCGGCCAGCCCTCGTGGTCGCCGTCGCCAACACGCCCCTGCGAGGGCCCGAGTACCTGCCGGCCAAGCCCTTCGCCCGCCTGCCCGCCGCTTACCGGGCCAAGGTGCGCGGGGGCTGGAAGGGGGAGCCGCTGTCCGACGGCTATGTCCGTTTCCTGGCCGACGAGCTGAAGCCCTGGGTGGACGCCACCTTCCGGCCCTCGCCCCGGCGCGAGGAGACGCTGGTGATGGGCTCCAGCATGGGCGGGCTGATCTCGCTCTACGCGGCGGGCGAGCGGCCGGAGGTGTTCGGCGGCGCGGCCTGCCTCTCCACCCACTGGCCGCTCTACGCCCCCGGTCCGGACTATGCGCCCACGCCCGAGGAGGCGGCCGCCGTCGGTCGGGCGTTCGGCGGCTGGCTCGGAGGGACGGGCCTGAAAGCGGGGCGCACGCGGCTCTACTTCGACCACGGCGACCGCGGGCTGGACGCCGCCTACGCCCCCTTCCAGGCGCGCATCGACGCCGACCTCGAGGCGCTCGGCTGGCGCGAGGGCGTCGACTTCGTCTCCCGCGCCTATCCCGGCGGCGACCACAACGAGGCGTCGTGGAAGGCGCGCCTCGACGTCCCGCTCCGCTTCCTGCTCCCGAGGCCCGCATGACCACCGAGATCGTCGCCGTCGACATCGGCGGCACCCACGCCCGCTTCGCCATCGCCGCGGCCGAGGACGGGCGCATCACCGCCCTCACCCACGAGGTGACGCTGAAGGCGGCCGAGTACGCCAGCCTGCAGACCGCCCGCGATCACTATGCCGAGGTGGTCGGCCGCCCGCTGCCGTCCAATGCCGGCATCGCGCTGGCGGGGCCGGTGCAGGGCGAGGTGCTGCAGCTCACCAACAACCCCTGGGTGATCCGACCCGCCCTGATCCCCGAGCGGCTGGGCTTCGACCGCTACGTGCTGGTCAACGACTTCGGCGCGGTCAGCCACGCCGTCTCCCAGCTGCCGCCGGACCAGTTCCGCCACCT
>JASLDZ010000504.1 GCA_030151985.1 Caulobacteraceae bacterium
CACCCAGGGGCGTTCGACCCGCGTGCGCCTGGGGCCGCTCTCCCCGCGGAACGGACTGGACCCTGCGCTGTTCGTGCTGAGCGATCCGCGCAAGGGCGCGTGATGCGCCGATTGCGGCGAAGGCGTCACAAACAAGTCACACGCAAGAAACTTCTTCTCACCCCTTGACGATTGTCGCCGGCCGTCGCAGATTTACAACGCTAGCGCCGTTGCTCCTCCCCGGATGCATCGACGCCCGTCGCGGCCGGATCATCCCCTCCCGGTCCGCGGCTCAGAGATCGACCCTTCAGGCCCCGGGCGCCTCGCGCGACCGGGGCTTTCCTTTTGCCTCCCCGTTCGGCAGGCAGCGGGGATGCGCCTGCGCGTCGCCACCTGGAACATCAACTCCGTCCGCCTGCGGGCCGACCAAGTCGCGCGCTTCGTGGCGGAGCGCGAGATCGACGTCCTCTGCCTGCAGGAGACCAAGTGCCGGGAGGGCGAGTTCCCGCGCGAGGCCTTCGAGCGCATGGGCCTGCCGCACCTGAGGATCGCTGGGCAGAAGGGCTGGCACGGAGTCGCCATCGCGTCGCGCCTGCCGATCGCCGCCGCGCCGCCGCTCGACGCCTGCCGGGAAGGCCACGCCCGATGCGTCGGCGGTATCATCGCGGGTGTGGAGGTGCGCAACTTCTACATCCCCGCCGGCGGCGACACGCCCGACCGGGCGCTGAACCCCAAGTTCGACCACAAGCTCGACTTCTACGAACGGTTGACCGCCGCCATGGCCGCGCGCGACCCGAAGGCGCCACTGCTGCTCGCCGGCGACTTCAACATCGCGCCGGGCGAGCACGACGTCTGGAACCACCGCTACATGTCGAAGGTGGTGAGCCACACCCCGGTGGAGGTGGAGACGCTGGCGAGGCTGCAGGCGTCGCTCGGCTTCGTCGACCTGGTGCGCGAGGCCGTGCCCGAGCCCCAGAAGCTGTTCAGCTGGTGGAGCTACCGCGCCGCCGACTTCCGCGCCTCCAACCGCGGCCTTCGCCTCGACCACCTGTGGGCGTCCCCGGGCCTCGCGCCGGCCGCCCGCGCGGACGGCCGCGTTGAGGCGAAGGTGCACGACGACGTGCGCGGCTGGGCGCGGCCGAGCGACCACGCGCCGGTCACCGTGGATTTCGCGGTGTGATCAGCAGGGGACCGCTTCGAGCCAGCCCGCGGCGGCGTAGTCCAGCAAGGGCCTGTCGCGCGTCATCAGCCTAAATCCGCACTCGCGCGCGGTGGCGGCGATGACCTTGTCGGCCGGGTCGCGAAGGGCCGAATGGGGCAGGAAGGACGAGGCGACCAGGATTTCCGGCGTCGGAGGCGCCACCCGCACGTCGGAAGCCTGCAGTTCCTCGAACCAGCGCAGGGGCGAGGGCACCAGGGGCAGGCGTCCCCGCGACACCAGCATGCCGACCTCCCAGGCCGTCATCGGTGAGACGAACACCAGGGCCCCGGCGCGAAACACCTCCATCATGGCCTGGACGGCCGATGGCGAAAGTCGTCCGGGCTGCATGGCCCACAGGGCGGCGCAGGTATCGAGGAGGATGGGCCTCAAGCGATCTCGGCGTCCCACACCTCACCCGTCGGAGCGGTGAGGTCCAGGTCGGGTGGGAAGGTGACCATGCCCGCCATCCGCGCCTGGAGGCGGGGAAGGAAGCCCTCGGGATCCGAGTGGGCCTGAAGAAGCGGCGGCTCCGCGGCGTCCTTGCGGAAGACAAGGCGCTCGCGGCCGACGTCGACCTTCTCCGTCCGGTAGCCGGCCGCGCGCCAGGCGCGGGTCATCACGTTGTTCGCCGGATTGTTGCTCCACCAGGCGGCCGAGCGCTTCGACCTCGGCAGCGGGACGCCGATCACATGTTCGATTTCCGAGAAGGTCATGGCGACCTCCTCCGCACCGTTCCCCGCCAGGAAGGTGGTCAGCGGCTCGTACTTGCCCATGGAACGACTCCTGAGCTCACCGTGACACACTGTGTCTAAGCCTGCAACCGATACCCCCCCGCCTCGGTGATCAGGAGCCGCGCTTCCCCGGGCTCCGGCTCCACCTTCTGGCGCAGGCGGTAGACGTGGGTCTCCAGCGTGTGGGTGGTGACGCCGGCGTTGTAGCCCCAGACCTCGGCCAGGAGTTCCTCACGCGCCACGGGCTGGCCACCGGCGCGGTAGAGGTAGCGAAGGATGTTCGACTCCTTCTCCGTCAGCCGGATCTTGCGGGGGTTGCGGGCGCGAGCGGCGGGGGCGCTCTCCGCCTGCTCGACCAGCAGTTTCTGCGCCGGGTGGAAGGCGTAGGGGCCGATGCGGAACACCGCGTTCTCGCTCGCCTCGTGGCTGCGCAGGTGGGCGCGGATGCGGGCCAGCAGCACGGCGAAGCGGAAGGGCTTGGCGACGTAGTCGTCGGCGCCGGAGTCCAGGCCGCGTATGGCGTCGGCGTCCTCCGTCTGGCCTGTCAGCATCAGGATAGGGCAGGCGACGTCGCCCTCGCGAAGCCGGGCGCAGACGTCGCGGCCGTCGCCGTCGGGCAGGTCGACGTCCAACAGGATCAGGTCGGGGCGTTCCGCATGGGCCGCGGCCAGGCCCGCGGCCGCGGTGGCGGCCTGGCGGACGTGGAAGTCGCCCTCCTGCTCCAGCTGCTCGGCGAGCGCCTCGCGCAGGTCGTCGTCATCATCGACCAGGAGGAGGGTGCGCGTCTGGCTCATGGATCGCTCTCGAGCTCCCTGCGCCCGAAGGCGGGTCCGGGCGCGGGTTGCCCCCTCGCCGTCCGGCCCTTAGGTTCCGCCGCCGCGCGGCCGACCCTGCAAGGGCTCCGCGCCCTATGTCGTCGCACCCGCGGGCGAGATCAACACGGCGTATCGCTCCGAGCGCCAAGCTTCAGGACCGCCATGGCCACGGCTTCAGCCCTTCTGCAGGTGATGATCGCCGCCGCCCGCAAGGCCGGCCGACGCATGAAGCGCGACTTCGGCGAGGTGACCGAGCTGCAGGTCAGCCGCAAGGGCCCGAGCGACTTCGTCACCTCCGCCGACGTGAAGGCCGAGCAGACGCTGTTCGAGGAGCTGACCAAGGCGCGCCCCGGCTACGGCTTTCTGGGCGAGGAGCGCGGGCTGGTCGAGGGCACCGACAAGACCCACACCTGGATCGTCGACCCCATCGACGGCACCACCAACTTCATGCACGGCCTGCCGCAGTTCGCGGTCAACATCGCGCTGGAGCGGGAGGGCTCGGGCGTCCAGGCGGCGGTCACCTACAACCCGATCACCGAGGAGTGCTTCTGGGCCGAGAAGGGCAAGGGCGCCTGGCTGAACGACGAGAAGCGGCTCCGCGTCGCGGCGCGCCGGCAGCTCGGCGAGTGCCTGTTCGCCACGGGCATCCCCTTCCAGGGCAAGCCCGGCCACGGCCAGTTCCTGAAGGAGCTGCACCAGTTCTCGGCGCGCGTGGCGGGGATCCGGCGGTTCGGCTCGGCCGCGCTAGACCTCGCCTTCGTGGCCGCCGGCCGCTTCGACGGCTACTGGGAGCGCGACATCAAGCCGTGGGACATCGCGGCCGGCTCGCTGCTGGTCACCGAGGCCGGCGGCATGATCACCAACATCGACGGCCAGCCCTTCGACGTCCGGGGCGAAGGGGTGATCTGCGCCAACCTCGACCTGCACCCGCAGATGCTGGAGCGCGTGCGGGCCGCCTGAAGCCGGCGCGGCTCGGCGCGGTTGACGCCGCGCGGCGGCTGACGCTTTGCTGGCCGGGCACCCGAGGCGGAGGCGGGGACGATGCGCGCGTTCGGCCCGGGCTCCCTCTCCAGCTTCCTGAAGACCGGGCTGGACGTCGCCTATGCGCTCCTGTGGGCGCTCGCGGCGCTCCTGGGGCTGGCGGTCGCGGCGGCGCTGCTGTCGCTGCCGTTCGGGGGCGCGCGGCCCACGGGGGCGGTGGGCGAGCTGTCCTCCCTGGCGCGGCGCGGGCCCCAGACGGCGGCCGCCGCGGCGGGGGCCGCCCTCTACCTCGCCGCCCTGATCGTGGTGGCCGACCGGCTGCGGCGGGTGTTCGGCACGATGACGGCCGGCGATCCCTTCCATCCCGACAACGTGGGACGCATGCGCACCATAGGCGTCGCCCTGATCGGCGTGGAGGCCGCGGCCTACGGCCTGCGCTTCGCGGTCGCGCCGTTGTTTCCCGGCTCGCAGAGGCCAGGCCTCGACCTCAACGCCACGGGCCCGCTGGCCATCCTCGTCGTCTTCGTCCTGGCCGAGGTGTTCCGCGAAGGCGCCCGCCTGCGGGCCGAGGCGGAGCTGACCGTGTGAGCATCCGCCTGCGGCTGGACGTGATGCTGGCGAAGCGGCGGATGGCCCTGGCGGAGCTGGCGGACCGGGTCGGCATCCTGCCCGACGACCTCGACCTCGTGCGCAGCGGCCGGGTGCGGGCGCTGCGGCTCTCCACCCTGGACGCGCTCTGCCGCGAGCTGGACTGCCAGCCGGGCGACCTCCTGGCCTACGACCCCTCGCCGTTCGATCCTGAGGAGGCGCAGGGAAGCTGATGGCGGCCGGCCGATAAACTCGCGGCTCGCGCCCTTCGTCACGCCCTGCCGCTCGCTTACGGCCGCGCTTACCTAGCGGCCCACCTGAAGGAGAGACGATCATGGCGGACCTGAACGGCAAGGCGGCGCTGGTCACCGGCGGCGGGCGCGGCATCGGCGCGGCGATCGCGCGGCGGCTGGCGAAGGACGGGGCGGCGGTGGCGATCACCTACATCTCCTCGCCCGACCGCGCCGAGGCGGTGGTGAAGGAGATCGAGGCGGCGGGCGGCCGCGCGCTCGCGATCCACGCGCCGGCGCAGGACGCGGCGGCCGTGACGGAGGCGGTGGAGAAGACCGCCGAGGCCTTCGGCAAGATCGACATCCTCGTCAACAACGCCGGGATTGGGGCCTTCGGCACGGTCGACACCCTGACCCTCGAAGCGTTTGACGCGGTGTTCGCGGTCAACGTCCGCGCGGTGTTCGTCGCCACCCAGGCGGCGCTGAGGCACATGGGCGAGGGGGGGCGGGTCATCACCATCGGCAGCATCAACGCCGACCGCATGCCCTTCCCCGGCGGCGCGGCCTACGCCGCGACCAAGGCGGCGGTGCAGGGCCTGACCCGCGGCTGGGCGCGCGACCTCGGACCGCGCGGGATCACGGCGAACGTGG
>JASLDZ010000010.1 GCA_030151985.1 Caulobacteraceae bacterium
GTGACCTGCCGGCGGGGCAGTATGTTTCGGTCTGCGTCACCGACACGGGCGCGGGCATGACGCCCGAGGTGGTCGAGCGCGCCTTCGAGCCCTTCTTCACGACCAAGCCGCTCGGCATGGGGACGGGTCTGGGCCTGTCGATGACCTACGGGTTCGTGCGCCAGTCGGGCGGCCAGGTGCGGATCTATTCGGAGCTGGGGCAGGGCACGACGCTATGCCTCTATCTGCCAAGGCACCTGGGAGAGGCGAGGGAGGCGGTCGATGCGCCGGTCGCGAGCCGCCCGCCGATGGCGCAGGCGGGCGAGACCGTGCTCGTGATCGACGACGAGCCGAGCGTGCGCATGCTGATCACCGACGTGCTCGAGGAGGCGGGCTTCGTCTCGCTCGAAGCGGGCGACGGTCCCTCGGGCCTCAGGATCCTGCAGTCCGACCGTCGAATCGACCTTCTGGTCACCGATGTCGGCCTGCCCGGCGGGATGAACGGCCGCCAGGTCGCCGACGCCGCCCGGGCGCTGAGGCCCGACCTGACGATCCTCTTCGTCACCGGGTATGCCGAGAACGCGGCGATCGGCAACGGCCACCTCGAGCCGGGCATGGCGGTCATGACCAAGCCGTTCGCGCTGGAGACGCTGCGCGCCAAGGTGAGGGAGCTGATCCCCAGATGAGGCGCGCAGGCCCGCGCCTGACCGTGCCGGCTGTTCGGGGGATCGCCGGTCGCGTCGAGGCCCCTGCGCCTCGCGACCGTGGGCTGCGCGGCCCAAGCCGTGATCGCGGGCGCTGATCCGCCGCCGCCGCGGTAGCCGTCCGCACGCGCGCGGAGGCCGCCTTGGCCACGGCGCCTCCAGAGCGACGTCGATCCATAAGGCCCGGTGCGGCCCGTTCTCCTCTCCGTCCGCAGCGTGTCCAGACGCAAAGACGAAGCGGTCGACCGCGAGCGCTGAGCGCGCGCGCGCGGGCGGCGCTCAGAAGCCGGTGCGCGAGCCGACCAGCACGAGGGCGAGGCAAGCCACGATCATCTGGGCCGGGCGCAGAAGCCGGAAAGAGGGAGGAGCCTGGCCCGCTCCAGCGGCGGCTCCGTCCAGGACGGCGACGAGCGCCAGCCCGCCGACCCCGAGCCCCGGGCTGCGGAACAGGAGCGTCAGAACCGCCACGCCGAAGAGGGCCAGGAAGGACGCGATCTCCGTCGGCCGCGCGCCGTCCGCCTCAGAGAAGCTCAGCCCGCGTCGCACGCCGGCGAGGAAGGCGAGAAGGCAACCTGTCCAGATGACGGCTGCGGTCTTGACGATAGGAACCTCTTCGGCCCGGGCTGCGAAGGCCGCCCATGCGAGGAGAAGGAGGGGCACGATCGCCAGGACGCCCAAGGCGAGGTCGACGCCCTTCCCGGCCCGCCCCAGGTCCCTGCCCCTCACGACGCGCCTCGAACCTTCAGTGGCCATGGCGCTGCAACTGTCCCCGGCGGCGGACGGTTCGAGCCGGGTTCCGTCTTCGCGAACGGACGCGAGCCCTCGTTCCAGGTCGCTGACCGAGTCGGCTGCAAAGGCGTCCAGGCTGGAGGAAGGTGGCCCGGGAGCACGCGTCGACGCGCGCGCTTCAGGCGCTTGCGACCCTGCGCTTCAGCCTGCCGTCCGACGGCTCGCCCGCAAGGTCGAGCGCGAGGCGCGCATCGACGCCGGCGGGCCGGAGCCGAAGGGCGCCGCCTTGGCTCCCGCCGATCGAGACGCTGTGGCCGCAGCGCCAAAAGCGCGGCAAGCTGAGGTCGGCGTGGGCGCCGGCGCAGGCCGTGTCCACGCGCTTGGGCGCTCGCGAGCGCAAGGGGGCCCTGGCGCTGAAAAGCCCCTCGCGGCCGGCGTGCGAGAAGCCAACGGCCGCGAAGGGCGCTGCGGGCGGAAGGGTGGCGCCGATCGATGCCGAACATCGGCCGGAGTGACCACAAGCTTGGCAGTAAACGGATCCGGCTCATATTTTTCTCGCCACGCTTGCATCCTTGGCGCGCCCGGCGCGTAGCTGGTTAAGGATGTCGCGGAACGCACAGGGCGGACGCGCGAGGGGATCACGTCATGCTCAGGCTCAGTCTTGCGGCGACCGCCGCGACCCTCGCTTTGTGCGCCTTCGGGCCGGCCCAGGCGGCGGTGACGTTCGGCTCGGCAAAGGCGGTCAGCAACGCGTCGGCGAACACCGACTATGGACAGGACGGCTACGGCCAGGGGTTCGGCACCAAGTCGAAGACCGCGACGAGCTTCACGTCGGCCCTGTCGGCCACCGTGGGCGCCAACGCGAACAGCTACGCCGACGACGGGATCTCGTCGGACTCGGCCAACACGCTGGAGCAGGCCAACGCAACCTTCGCCAGCGCCGCCAAGGGCACGTTCGACCTTGCGGGGATCACCAGCGCCTCCACCTACGGGCCCGGCGAAACCGCCGAGGCCTACAGCGAAGGACAGAGCCTTCAGTACACCTTCACCGTCGACGCCGCTTCGGTGATCAACCTCGACTACGCGCTCACGGAAAGCTTCACCGGCTGTTGTTCTTCCGCGCAGCTCTACCTCGGAGCGACCGACTTCAGCAGCTCGCTGTTCAACAACTCGCTGGCGTTGAACACGTCCGGCACCCTGAACTTCGACCTCAACCCCGGCACCTATCTCTTGAGCCTCTACAGCCAGGTGGGCGACGACGCCTACGCGACCGACGGCGGGAGCGCCTTCGGCAACCATGAAGAGAAGCTCGACTTCAGCATCTCGGCCGCGCCCGAACCCGGCGTCTGGGCGCTGATGATGATGAGCGTCGCGCTCGTCGGCTTCGCGCTGCGTCGCCGCTCCGGCGGCGCGCTCGCCGCCTGATCCCTCTCGACCGCCTCGGCGGCGTCACGTCGCCGGGGCGGCGGCGGCCTCGCCGTGACCTGGACAGAGGGGGCCGCTCGCGAGGCCCTCTTCCCGGAAGAGCGAGTCTCTCGTCCGGTCGCAAGCGCGGACCTCGGCGTGTCGGTGGTTCACTCGGTCCCCGCAGGGCGACCGAAGGCGAGGGCGGGCGAGGATCCAGATCGCCGCGGGACCGCAGCGGGCAGGGGCGCCTAGTAGGAGCCTCGGCGCTTCAGGACGGCGGGCACGGTGGCGAACAGGATCCGCACATCCAACGCGACGCACCGTGAGCGGGCGTAGGCGGCGTCCATCCGCACGCGCCGGGCGTACGACACGTCGTTTCGACCGCTGACCTGCCAGCGTCCGGTCAGGCCCGGCTTGACGCTGATGTAGGCCCCGAAGTGGCGTCCGTACTTTGCGACCTCGTCGGCGACGATCGGGCGCGGCCCGACCAGGCTCATCTCGCCGCGCAGGACGTTGAACAGCTGGGGAAGCTCGTCGACGCTGGAGCGCCTCAGGAAGCGGCCGAACGGGGTGATGCGCGGATCGTTGCGCAGCTTGTGGTCGGCGCGCCACTCGGCCGCCGCGCGGGAGTCCGCCGCGAGGTGCTCGACCAGCCGCCGTTCGGCGTCGGCGGCCATGGTCCGGAACTTGATCACCTGCAGGGTGCGGCCGCCCAGCCCGATGCGGCTCTGCCGGAAGAGAACCGGTCCTGAGCGCTCCGAGGCGATCAGAACCGCCACCATGAGGAGCAGGGGGGCGACGAACAGAAGAAGAAGAAGGGCTCCGACGATGTCGACCAGGCGGGTCATCCTCTGGTCCAAACGCGACGACCCCTTCGGCGACCGGGCGAGAGAACGCACGACGGGGCCGGACGCCCGCAGCTCGGCGGGACGTCGCACCACGGCGTCCAGGTCGGTGGCGATATCCATCCCTTGCCCCTGGCAAGTGCTTCGGCAGGTCCCGTCCGACGGCCGTCCCAGGTCCCCCGACCCAAGCAGGCGTAAGGCATTCTCCCGCCTCCGCGCACGGTTGACAAGACGTAAACGACCGATGAGGGCCCAGGACGGCCGTCGAATCGCGCCGATCTCAGATCATTTGGTGAAGACGCCCTTCACCAGCATTGTTCATCGAACGCCGAGCATCTTCGGACTACATCTTGGGGGCGAGTAGAACGGAGTTTCGCGGTGGTGAGGACC
>JASLDZ010000012.1 GCA_030151985.1 Caulobacteraceae bacterium
CGTGGCCGGTGCGCACGGTCTGGTCGAAGAACCGATCGCCGATGCGGTTCACCGTGCACTCGGGGCCGCCCCACACCTCGATCATGCCGTCATCCTCCCCAGCCACGGCAGCGTAAGTCCGGGAGCGGGCCGGAGTGTTCCTCCCCATGAGGCGGGTGGCTCCCATTTCCGCGCCGGGGCATTAGGTTGCCAGCCCGACCCCGCGGACCCGCTCCATGATCCTGACCGTCGCCGTCACGCCCTATCCCGACCAGAAGCCCGGCACCTCGGGCCTGCGCAAGAAGGTCAAGGTCTTCCAGCAGCCGCACTACCCGGAGACCTTCATCCAGTCGGTCTTCGACGTGGTGGAGGGCAAGGCGGGCGCGACGCTGGTGGTCGGCGGCGACGGGCGGTTCTTCAACCGCGAGGTGATCCAGCGGGCGATCCGCATGGCCGCGGCCAACGGCTTCGGCCGCGTCCTGGTGGGGCGGGGCGGCATCCTCTCCACGCCCGCCGCCAGCCACATGATCCGCAGCCGTGGCGCGCTGGGCGGTCTGATCCTGTCCGCCAGCCACAACCCGGGCGGCCCCGACGAGGACTTCGGCATCAAGTACAACGTCTCCAAGGGCGGCCCCGCGCCGGAAGCGGTGACCGAGGCGGTGTTCGCCCGCTCCAAGGTGATCGACCGCATCCTGACGCTGGACACGCCCGACCTCGACCTGGACCGGATGGGCGAGACGCGCGTGGACGACGTCGTCGTCGAGGTGGTGGACCCGGTGACGGGCTGGGCTGACCTCATGGAGGCCCTGTTCGACTTCGACGCCATCCGGGCGGCGGTGCGAGGCGGCTTCACCATGCGCTTCGACGCCATGAGCGCCGTCACCGGCCCCTACGCGCACGAGGTGCTGGAGCGGCGGCTGGGCTTCCCCTCGGGGACCGTCGTGAACGGCGAGCCGCTGGAGGACTTCGGCCACCACCACCCCGACCCCAACCTCGTCCACGCCAAGGCGCTGTACGACGAGATGATGGGCGATCGCGCTCCCGACTTCGGCGCGGCGTCCGACGGGGACGGGGACCGCAACCTCGTGATCGGGCGGGGGCGCTTCGTGACGCCGTCGGACTCGCTGGCCATCCTGGCCGCCAACGCGCATCTCGCCCCCGGCTATGCGTCCGGGCTGAAGGGGATCGCCCGCTCCATGCCCACCAGCGCCGCCGCCGACCGGGTGGCCGAGAAGCTAGGCGTGCCCCTGTTCGAGACCCCGACCGGGTGGAAGTTCTTCGGCAACCTCCTGGACGCCGGCCGCTGCACGATCTGCGGCGAGGAGAGCGCGGGCGCGGGCTCCGACCACGTGCGCGAGAAGGACGGCCTCTGGGCGATCCTGCTGTGGCTCAACATCCTGGCGGTCCGGAAGCAATCGGTGGACGCCATCGTGCGCGAGCACTGGGCGACCTACGGCCGGAACTACTACGCCCGGCACGACTACGAGGCGATCGACGCGCAGGTCGCGGCCGAGCTGATGGACGCGCTGCGGGCGTCGCTGCCTGGGCTGCCCGGCCAGGCGTTCGGCTCGCTGAAGGTGAGTGCGGCCGACGACTTCACCTACGTCGACCCGGTGGACGGCTCGATCAGCGCAAAACAGGGCGTGCGCGTGCTGTTCGAGGGCGGCTCGCGGATCGTCTTCCGGCTGTCCGGCACGGGCACCGAGGGCGCCACGCTGCGCGTCTACCTCGAGCGCTACGCCGCGCCCGGCGAGGATCTGCACCGCGAGGTGTCGGACGCCCTGGCCGACCTCGTCGCCGCCGCCGACGCGCTGGCGCAGATCACCGAACGCACCGGCCGCGAGGGGCCCGACGTGGTGACCTGAACCCCACCATCCGCTCAGCCCCGCGCATGCGGGGACCCAGGCTTGCTTCTCTTTGAAGCACGCACCTCGCCTAAGACAGCCTGGGTCCCCGCATGCGCGGGGATGAGCGGGAGGGCTAGGAAATCGCCCTCACCACTCCGCCAGGCCGCCGTCCGGCGAGCGCCAGGCGGGGTTGCGCCAGCGGTGGGGCTCGGCGGCGAGCGCGCGCACGCGGGCCTCGTCCACCTCGACGCCCAGGCCGGGCGCCTGCGGGATGGCCACGTGCCCGTCCACCACGTCGAACACGCTGGGATCGGCGCAGTAGGTGAGCAGGTCGTGGCCCTGGGTGTTGTAGTGGATGCCGAGGCTCATCTCCTCGATGGCGAAGTTGGGCGTCGAGGCCGCGATCTGCAGGCAGGACGCCAGCGCGATCGGCCCCAGCGGGCAGTGCGGCGCCAGCGCCACGTCGTAGGCCTCCGCCATCGCCGCGATCCGCCGCACCTCGCTGATCCCGCCGGCATGGCTGAGGTCGGGCTGGGCGATGTCGAGGATCCCGCGCTCGAAGAACGGCTTGAAGTCCCACCGGCTGTACAGCCGCTCCCCCAGGGCGATCGGGATGGTCGTCAGCCGCGACAGCTGCTCCAGCCCCTCCAGGTTCTCGCACAGAAGCGGCTCCTCGATGAACAGCGGGCGGTAGGGCTCCAGCGCCCGTGCGAGCTGCTTGGCCATCGGCTTGTGCACCCGGCCGTGGAAGTCGAGGCCGACGTCCAGCCCCTGCTCGGTCACCGCCGCGACCCGCTCCAGCACGCCGTCGAGCGCGCGGGGGCTGTCCACCCAGCCGAGCTGGGCGGTGGCGTTCATCTTCAGGGCCGAGAAGCCCTGCGCCTTGCGCGCCTTGGCTCCCTCCGCGACGGCGGAGGGGTCGTCGCCGCCGATCCAGGCGTAGACCTTCGCGCGCTCGCGCACCTGCCCGCCCAGCAGGCGCCAGACAGGGACGCCCAGCGCCTTGCCCTTGATGTCCCACAGCGCCTGGTCGAGCCCCGAGAGCGCGCTCATCAACACTGGGCCGCCGCGGTAGAAGCCGAGGCGATAGCCGGTCTGCCAGGCGTCCTCGATCCGGTCGGGGTCGGTCCCGACCACCCGGTCCTTCAGCGCCTCGAGCGCGCCCACCACGGCCTCGCCGTGGCCCTCCAGGCTCGCCTCGCCCCAGCCGGCGATCCCCTCGTCGGTGGAGACCTTCACGAACAGCCAGCGCGGCGGGACGAGGAAGGTCTCGATGCCGGTGATCTTCATGCGCCCACGGTGTCGACTCCGCCCGCACGGGGCCTCGGCCTCCTGCTAGGAGGGGTTTCGTCCCGCAACGTCAAGCGCGTGCACCGCGCGCGACGCTACAGCGACAGGCGGGCGCGGGCGTAGACGTAGCGGCCGTTGATCCCGATCGGGCTGATGACGTCGTAGGCAAGGTTGCCCGCGCCGTTGATGTCGTCGATCGAGCGCTCGGGGTAGGCGTCGAGCAGGTTCTCGGCCCCGACCGAGAGGGTGACGCGGGAGGTGACCTTCCAGTCCACCTGCGTGTCGAGCTTCCACTGCGCGCCGAAGGTCTGGCTGGGCGTGAAGCCGCCGCCGAAGTCGAACACGCGGGTCACCTCGCCGAAGCGGGTCAGCCGCAGCGTCAGGCCGAGCGGCCCCCGCGTGAAGCCGCCGTCGAGGATCAGCTTGTCCTTCGGCGCGGCGCTGGTCAGCGTGTTCTGCTCCTCGACCCCGACGAGGCCGCCTGAGATGCCGTTGGCGGCGAGCTGGGGCGGGGGAGCGGCGATCTTGCGGATGGTGTTGTCGGCGTAGCTGTAGCCGACGCTGGCGTTCAGCGTCCCGTCGAACACGCGCCCCGTCCAGGCGGCGACCACGTCCACCCCGCGGGTCTCAAGGTCCACGGCGTTGGTGAAGAAGTCGGCGCCGTCGAAGCCCTGCGCCCCCAGCGCAGTCCGCTGCGCGTCCGAGAGGCCCGAGAGGTCGAACTGCTCCGACAGGGTGATGCGGTGGTTCACCCGGATGTTGAAGCCGTCCACCGACAGGCGCAGGCCGCGGATCGGCTGGGCGGTGATCCCCAGCGAGACGTTGACGCTCTCCTCCGGGTCGAGCGGCTTGGCGCCCAGCGCCAGCGCCACGGGGCTGTCGACGGGCAGCGTCGAGATGCGCTGCAGCGCCCCGCCGACGCCGAAATCCAACGCGGTGGAGGCCGCGCCCTCCTGCGCCAGCCCGGGCGCCTTGAAGCTGTTCGACACCGAGCCCCGCAGCGCCCACCGCGGCGCGAACTCCCATCGCACCGCCAGCTTGCCCGCGAGGTTCGAACCCGCGTCGCTGTAGTCCTCGACCCGCGCGGCGAGGTCGGCGAAGACGGACGGGGCCACCTCGCTGGAGGCCTCGACGTAGACCGCGCCCACGTCGCGCTCCAGGCTCCGCACGTCGGCGGGGGTGAGGCCGGGGTCGCCCTGCGAGCCGGGCTGCAGCAGGAACGGCGCGGCGGCCAGGGCGCCGGCCTCGTAGGACGCCGGGTCGCCCGCGTGCGAGCCCCAGGTCTCCCGCCGGTACTCCGCCCCGACCGCCAGCGTCACCGGGCTGGCGAGGCCGAGCGCCAGCTCGCGCGTGGCGTCGAGGTTCAGGGTGAACTGGTCGGACTCCACCCGCGACAGCAGGAAGGCCTGCGGGCTGTCGGCGCCCAGCGAGTAGTTGGTCGCGTCCTTCAGCCGGTCGGTGATCCAGTTGCGACCGTAGGTGGCCGAGGCGTCCAGCCCCCAGCCCGCCCAACCGCCCTTCAGCCCGGCGGTGAAGCTGACGTCGCGGTTGCGGATCACGCTGACGGGGCGGAAGCCGGACAGCCCGCCCGGCTGGCCCGGCGGCAGGTAGTCGAACGGCGGGTTGGGATCGTCCGGCCCGGCGTTGGGGTCTCCGGCCACGATCACCGGCCAGCGGAAGTAGTTGGCGCCCTGCGCCTCGCGGTCGTGCGCGATGCCGAAGCTGTAGAGGGTCACGTCCGGCGTGATCCGGGTCGCGGCGTTGTACCAGAGGTGTCCGGAGTCCACCCTGGGATCACCCACCTTGAACAGGCGCTGGCCGAAGAACGGGTCGTTGCGCGGGTCGGTGTAGCTGCCGTTGGTCAGGAACTGGCCGCCCTGGTCGTAGCCGGCTCGGTTGGTCCCCTGCTGGTGGGTGAAGTCGCCGCCGAAGGCGAGGAACCCGTCGCCGAGCTTGATCCCGTACTCGCCGTCCACCGTGTAGGTGGTCCCGTCGGTCAGCGTCTTGCCGACGGCGGAGGGGTCGGTGACGTTCCCGCCGTAGGTCACGCCCAGCGAGCCGCCGTGGTCGCGGCGCGACAGCTGCACGTCCACCACGCCCGCGATGGCGTCTGACCCGTACTGCGCCCCCGCGCCGTCGCGCAGCACCTCCACCCGGTCGATCCCCTCGGCGGGGAGGGTGTTGAAGTCGACGGGCGCCGTGCCCTTGCCGATCTTGGTCTCGAGGTTGGGGACGGACGTCGTGTGGTAGCGCTTGCCGTTCACCAGCACGAGCGTCTGGTCGGGAGACAGGCCCCGCAGCTGGGCGGCGCGCACCGTGTCGCCCACGCCCGAGTTCGACTGGCGCGGGAAGTTGAACGAGGGCGTCAGGTCCTCCAGCGCCTGCGCCAGCTCGCCTCCCGTGGCGGCCTGCCCGATCTGCGGGCCGGAAAGCACGTCGACCGGCACGGGGCTGTCCAGCACGGTGCGGGGCGAGCCGCGCACGCCCGTGACCACCACCTCGCTCACG
>JASLDZ010000034.1 GCA_030151985.1 Caulobacteraceae bacterium
GCACATCGAGAGCCGCACGGCCGAGGACGGGACCACGCTCTACGGCTTCGCTCTGCGCGAGGAGCGGGGCGCCTTCAACGCGCTCACCGCCATCCAGGGCGTCGGGCCGAAGGCGGCGATGGGCGTGCTCGACGTGCTGCCTCCCGCCGAACTGGCCGCCGCCGTGGCGCGCGAGGACCGCGCCGCCGTCGGCCGCGCACAGGGCGTCGGCCCGAAGCTGGCGCTGCGGATCGTGACCGAGCTGAAGGGCAAGCCGCTCGGCGGCGGGCTGGTCGGCCACGCGCCCGCCGCCGCCTCGCCGTCCGCGCCGCCGCCGACTGCGACCGGAGAAGCCGTCGCCGCCCTGATGGGCCTTGGCCTCGCCGAGCCGCTGGCGCGCCGGGCCGTGGAGACGGCGGCCGCGCGGCTGGGGCCGGAGCCGGAGCTCGCCGCCCTGATCAAGGCCGCCCTGCAGGAGACGGCGCGATGATCACACCTCTCCCCTTGGGGGAGAGGGGTCATGACCCGCCTCGTCTCGCCCGAACTGGAGGCGGCGGACCGGGCGCTGCGGCCGCAGACGCTGGACGACTTCTCCGGGCAGGAGCCCTTGAAGGCGAACCTGCGCGTGTTCGTCGCCGCCGCCCGCGACCGTGGGACCTCGCTCGACCACGTGCTGCTCTCCGGCCCCCCCGGCCTCGGCAAGACCACCCTCGCCCAGATCGTCGCCCGCGAGCTGGGGGTGAACTTCCGCGCCACGTCGGGCCCGGTGCTGAACAAGGCGGGCGACCTCGCGGCGCTGCTGACCAATCTCGAGCCGCGCGACGTGCTCTTCATCGACGAGATCCACCGCCTGCCTGCCGCCGTGGAGGAGATCCTCTATCCCGCCATGGAGGACCACGTGCTGGACCTCATCATCGGCGAGGGGCCGAGCGCGCGCTCGGTACGCATCGACCTCGCCCCTTTCACCCTGGTGGCGGCCACCACCCGCGCGGGCCTGCTCGCCACGCCGCTGCGGGACCGCTTCGGCATCCCACTGCGCCTGGAGTTCTATACCCCCGCCGAGCTGGAGAAGGTGCTGCGCCACACCGGCTCGCGCATGGGGATCGACCTCACGCCGGACGGCGCCGCGGAGATCGCGCGGCGGGGCCGGGGCACCCCCCGCGTCGCCGGCCGCCTGCTCCGCCGCGTCTGCGACTTCGCCCACGCGGAAGGCGCCGCGCGCATCGACCGCGCCGTGGCCGCCCGCGGGCTGGCGCGGCTGGAGGTGGACGAGGAGGGGCTGGACAGCCTCGACCGCCGCTACCTGCGCGCGCTGACCGAGACTTACGGCGGCGGGCCGGTGGGGGCCGAGACGCTGGCGGCCGCCATGGCGGAGAGCCGCGACGCGGTGGAGGACGTGGTGGAGCCCTACCTCCTGCAGCAGGGTTACGTGCTGCGCACGCCCCGAGGCCGCGTCGCCGGGGCGAAGGCCTACGAGCACCTGGGCTTGTCGCCGCCCCGTCGCACCCCCGCCGCCGAACAGCCGCCGCTGTTCGACGACTGAACGAGACACGGGCGCCCCGCTTCCGCCGTGGTGAGGTGGAACTGTCCGCCCTTGTCGATCTGCCGTTATCATGTAACAGCGGCCCACGGATCAGCGTTCCCAGGACAGGGTTGAGATGCAGGCTCGGTGGCGGCGGCTCGCGGCGGCGAGCGCGATGGTGCTGGCGGCGGGCTCCGCCCGGGCGCAGAGCGCGGCCCCGGGCGCCCCCGGGTCGCCCCAGCACCCCTCCGCCAAGGCCGAGGACGCCCCGCCCGTCGTCGCCGACGTCGTGGTCACCGCCCAGCGGCTCGACGAGGCGCGCCAGGCGATCCAGCCTGGGCTGGGCGCCACCAGCTATGCGGTCACTAACGAGACGATCCAGGCGCTGCCCGGCGGCGACGACCAGCCGCTGAACCAGATCATCCTGCAGCTGCCCGGCGTGGTGCAGGACGGCTCAGGCCAGCTGCACGTGCGCGACGACCACAACGGGCTGCAGTACCGGCTGAACGGCGTGATCCTGCCCGAGGGCGTCTCCGGGTTCGGCCAGACGCTCTCGCCTCGGCTGATCGACCACGTGGACCTGATCACCGGCGCGCTCCCCGCCCAGTACGGCTTGCGGACGGCGGGCGTCATCGACGTCACCACCCGGAGCGGGCTGAAGACCGGCGGGGAGGTCTCCGTCTACGGCGGCAGCCACGGCCTCTACGAGCCGAGCGTCGAGTGGGGCGGCTCGTCGAACGGGACCAACGTCTTCCTGTCCGCCGACTTCCGCAGGAGCCAGCTCGGCATCGAGAACGTCAACGGGGCCTACGGGGCCACGCACGACCGCAGCGACCAGGGGCAGGTGTTCGCCTACCTCGACCACACGCTGTCGGCTTCGGACCGGGTGGCGTTCGTGGGCGGCTACACCAACGACCGGTTCCAGATCCCCAACCCCGTGGGCCTGCAGCCCTCGGACGCGGGCGGCTTCGCGCTGGCGGGGGCGAGCGGCGACTATCCCAGCGCGCAGCTGAACGAGCGCCAGCGCGAGACCACCGCCTTCGCCCAGGCGAGCTGGCTGCACGACACCGGCGCCTGGACGGTGCAGAGCTCGCTCTTCGCCCGCTATTCGACCCTGACCTACACGCCCGACGTGGTGGGAGAGCTGCAGTACGACGGCCTCGCCCAGGCGGCCTCCAAGAAGGACTCGGCGTTCGGCTGGCAGACCGAGGGCGTGTACCGCCTGAACAGCGCCCACACCCTGCGCGGCGGCGTGGTCCTGCAGGCGGAGCGCAACGCGTCCAAGACCTCGACCCAGGTGTTCCCGACCGCCCCCGACGGCGCGCAGAGCTCCGACGTCCCGATCACGATCGCCGACCGCTCGGGCAGGAACCAGTTCACCTACAGCGTCTACCTGCAGGACGAGTGGAGGCTCACCCCCGACCTCGTGCTGAACTACGGCCTGCGCGGGGACGACGTGAACGGCTACCGCGACTCCAAGCAGCTCAGCCCGCGGGTGAACGTGGTGTGGACGCCGCTTTCGGGCACCACCGTGCACGCCGGCTACGCCCGCTACTTCACCCCGCCGCCGTTCGAGCTGGTGGGCTCGCAGACGGTGACGCAGCTCCAGGGCACCACCGGGGCCTCGCCCGGCGTGCAGGCGACGACGCCTTTCGCGGAACGGCAGAACTATTTCGACGCGGGCCTGCAGCAGAAGCTGAGGCAGGCGCCGGGGCTGGTGCTGGGCGTGGACGCCTACTACCGCCAGTCGCACAACCTGCTGGACGAGGGGCAGTTCGGCGCGCCGATCATCCTGACGCCGTTCAACTACCGCACCGGCTACATCGAGGGGGTGGAGCTCAGCGCCAACTACACGCACGGGCCCTGGCTGGCCTACGCCAACTTCGCGGTCGCCAAGGCGCAGGGGAAGGACATCGTCTCCAGCCAGTTCAGCTTCGACCCCGCCGACCTGGCCTACATCGCCGACCACTACATCTACCTGGACCACGACCAGACCTACACGGGCTCGGCAGGGCTGGCCTACACGGTGCGGGAGGGGGCGTTGACCGGCACGCAGGTGGGCGCGGACCTGATCTACGGCTCGGGCCTCCGGCGCGACGGCGAGGTGCCCAACGGGGCGGCGCTGGCGGACTACACGCAGGTGAACCTGTCGGCGAGCCGCGCCTTCACCCTCGCCTCAGCGGGCGAGGTGAAGCTGAAGCTGGACGTGATCAACGTCGGCGACACGCGCTACGAGATCCGGGACGGCTCGGGCATCGGCGTGGGCGCGCCGCAGTACGGACCGCGGCGGGGGTACTTCGTGGGGGTGACGAAGAGCTTCTGACCGGTCTCGCCGCCGTTGACGCGGCGTTCAAGCGCGGGCTGCTATCGCCGAGCCATGACCTCTCCCCTTCCCGTCGCCATCGCCGGCGCGCTCGGGCGCATGGGGCGCGCCGTGGCCGCGGCCGTGGAGGCGGACGACCGCTTCGCGCTGGCCGGCCGCTTCGACCGCGACGACGCCGGACCCGACGGGCTCGCGCCGCGCGCGGAGGCGCTGGCCGCCGCGCGGGTGGTGGTCGACTTCACGACGCCCGGCGCCAGCGTCGCCCTGGCGAACGCGGCGGCCGCGGCGGGACGGCCGGCGCTGGTGGTCGGCTCGACGGGGCTGGACGCCACGCAGGAGGCGGCGCTGGCGCAGGCCGCCCGCCGGATCGCGATCGTGCGCTCGGGCAACTTCTCGCTGGGGGTCAACCTGCTCGCCGGCCTCGTCCGCCGCGCCGCCGCCGCGCTGGACGCCCGCGACTTCGACATCGAGGTGTTCGAGGCCCACCACCGCCGCAAGGTGGACGCGCCCTCCGGCACGGCCCTGATGCTGGGCGAGGCCGCGGCCGCGGGGCGGGGCGTCGCGCTGCCGGACGTCGCCGAGCGCGCCCGCGACGGGATCACGGGCCCGCGCGCGCCCGGCGCCATCGGGTTCAGCGTCATGCGCGGCGGCGGGATCGTGGGCGAGCACAGCGTCGTGTTCGCCGCCGAGGACGAGATCCTGACGCTGTCCCACTCCGCTCGCGACCGCTCCCTGTTCGCGAAGGGGGCGCTCGCCGCCGCCCTGTGGGTCACGGGCAAGCCGCCCGGCCTCTACGACATGCAGGACGTGCTGGGCCTGAAGGGCTAGCGCATGCCGCTGGACCCGACCCTGGCCGACGCCACCTCGCAGCTCGCCGCGCTGGCCACCGGCCGGATCAGCGCGCTGGAGCTGCTGGAGGCCGCCCTCAGCCGTCGGCAGGCGGTCGACAAGCATCTGAACGCGGTCGTCGCCGTCGATCCGCAGCCCGCCGTCGCCCGGGCGCGGTTGATGGACGAGCGCCGCCTGGCCTCCCGCCGCGCGGGCGAGGACCCGGACGCGCTGGGCCTGCTCGCCGGTCTGCCGATGACGGTGAAGGACACCTTCGACGTGGACGGGATGCCCGCCAGCGCCGGCCTGGCGCGGCTGCGCGACCGCCTGGCCAGCGACGCCGACGTGGTGGGCCGCGTGAAGGCGGCGGGCGCGAACGTCTGGGGCAAGACCAACGTGCCGGTCAAGGCTGCCGACTGGCAGGCGTCCAACCCGCTCTACGGCAGGACCTCCAACCCCTGGGACCTGACGCGGACGCCGGGCGGCTCGTCGGGCGGCGCGGCGGCGACGGTGGCGGCGGGGATCACGGCGCTGGAGGTCGGCTCGGACATGGGCGGATCGCTGCGTCTCCCGGCGAGCTTCTGCGGCGTGTTCGCCCACAAGCCGACCTACGGGCTCGTGTCGATGCGCGGGAGCGTTCCGCCCGGCCCGAACGCGGAGGCGGAGCTGGACCTTGCGGTGGCGGGACCCGTCGCCCGCTCCGCGCGCGACCTGCGGCTGCTGCTGTCGGTGATCTCGAACGCACCGATCCCCGCACGGGCGCCGCGAGCCGACCTCGTGGGCCTGCGCGTCGGCGTCTGGACCGAGGATCCCGCCTTCGTGCTCGACCCCGCGGTGCGCCGTCGGGTGCTGGCGATGGCCGAGGCGCTGATGGAGGCGGGAGTCGCGGTCAAGGTGATCGAAAGCCCGGTGAACGGCGAGGCGCTGCTGCGCACCTACGGCGTGCTCATGATGTCGCAAGCCTACGCGGACGCCGGCGTCGCCGCGCGGCTGGGATACGAGGCGTTGCGGGCCCCCGCCTTGCTCGCCGAGGCGCTGGGAGCCCCGCCGCTCGGCTGGGCCGCCAACGTGCGCGCCATCACGGCCCGCCATCGCGAGTGGATGGCCGCCAACGAGGAGCGGGCGAGGCTGAAGCGGATCGCCGCGCTCGCCTTCGAGGACTGCGACGTGATCCTCGCGCCCGCCGCCCCCGTCGCGGCCTTCCCCCACGATCGGCGGCCGCTGACGCAGCGCCGCCTGCGCCTCTCCGACGGGAGCGCGGCGCCCTACCTGTCGCTGCTGCATTGGGCGGCGTTCGCAAGCGTGCTGGGCCTTCCCGCCACGACGCTCCCGGCCGGGCTGACGGCGGACGGCCTGCCCGCGGGCGTGCAGGTGATCGGGCCGGAGGCGGGCGATTCGAAGACGCTGGCGGCGGCCGAGGCGATCGCGGAGGTCGCCTCCGGCTTCGCCGCGCCGCCGCTCGACCGCCTGATCCGCGAGGCGGACAGGCCGCCGGAGCCGTCGCCCGCTCGCCGCAGGCGCTAGCGCCCCGCCCGCGCGACCGCCGCCACGGCCTCGGCGAAGGCGCCGCCCCGGTCCCCCGCGTGCTCGAGGTAGAGGTCGGGCTCGATCAGCTCCAGCTCCATCAGCCGCAGCGTCCCCAGCTCGTCGCGCAGCATGTCCACGCGGGCGAAGAGCGGCGCCTCCGGACAGGCGGCGACCGCGGCGCGCGCGAGGGCGAGGGCGTCGGCGGGCGGCTCGATCGGCCCGGTATAGGCGCCGACCTGCGGCTGCACCCGGAAGTCGCCGCCCCTGGCGCGCTTCTCGATCACGTGCGCGGGCGAGCCGCCGAACATGAAGACCGACAGCTCCCCCTCGCCGCCGACCGCCGGCAGGAAGGGCTGGATCATCGCCGACCGCTCCAGCGTGGCGGTCTCGCCGGCGCGCAGGCGGCGCGTGAGGTGGCTGCCGGCCGAGACCTGCGGCTTCAGCACCAGGTCCTCCACCCCGAACCGCTCGCGGGCGGCGGCGAGGTCGTCGGGCCCGGCGCGGTCGAGGAAGAGCGTCGGCAGGGTCGCCACGCCCGCGACCTCCAGCTCGGCCAGGTAGGTCTTGCGCGTGTTCCAAGCGAGCAGGGACGGCGCGTTGGCCAGCGGCGCCTCGGCGGGCCAAGTATCCAGCGCGGCGAGCCAGCGGTCGACCGCGTGGTGGTAGCCCCAGGCCAGCAGCGGCAGGTGCAGGGCGGCGGCCGGATCGGGCCCGTCCGTCCACGGCCGCGCCGACGCCTCCAGCCCCGCGCGGGCCAGCACGG
>JASLDZ010000051.1 GCA_030151985.1 Caulobacteraceae bacterium
TGGGGGCTGATCCGGCTGTTCCGGATGCAGGCCTCGCACCTCCTGCTGTGGGGCGCGGCGCTGGCGGGGCTGGGGAACCTGGCGATGGCGGCCGCGCCGCACTATTCGGCGGTGGTGTTCGCCTATGCGCTGGTGTCGCTGGGCTTCGGCTTCGCGCGGCCCGGCTTCACGGCGGGCTCGTCGCTGGCGGCGACGGAGGCCGAGCAGGGCGCGGTGGCGGGCCTCGTCACCGCCGCCAACGGCGCCACGGTGATCGCCGCCCCGGTGCTGGGGGTCATGCTCTACGAGCGGGTGCACTTCGCTCCGTTCCTGATGAACGCCGCGATCCTGGCGGGCCTCCTCGCCTACGCCCGCCTCGACCCCGCCCTGAAGCGCGGCGGCGCGCGCGCCCGCGACAGCGACTCCGCCCAGGCGACGTTGGACTTCACGGAGGGGGGCGGGGCGGGGTGAGGCTGTGGCGGCGGGCCGGGTCCTTCTCCGTCTTCGTCTCCGTTTCCCTCTCCCTTCGGCAGCCCTCGCTGCTTCCTTCGTTTCGCCCTTCCTTGCCTCCTTCCTTCGCTCCTCTTCTTGCTTGCCCATAGCCCTGTGTTCGACCCTCCCGGAGGGTCGAACTTTTTAAAGGGACGCCCCGCGTCCCGACGCCATCCGAACGGCCGCCGCGCGGAGGGCGGGTCAAGGCCGAAGAGCGCAGCGAAGCGGAGCGTGCCTTGACGCGACCGAGCACGGCGGCAGGTCCACCACGCTGGGGCAGAGGCGAGTGTCACGCGCCAAGATCGGACGGCTGAGCGCCACCGCCCGCAGGCCGCGTCAAGGGACGCCTTCGGCTCTCCGCCCTTGACCCGCCCTGCGCGCGGCGGCTGACCGGAAGTGTCGGGACGCAGGGCGTCCTTGGAAGATCGACGAGCCCGCGGCGCGTCGAACACTGGGCTGGGGCTTAAGAGGAAGAAGAGCGGAGGGGGGAAGGAGGAGGGGGAGGGTCCGAAAGAGCCGGCTTCCGTGCCGCTCCTCCGCCGCTCCGCCCCCTCAGCTCGGGTCCGGGATGGGCGCCATCGTCATCTGCGGAGGGGTGGTGTAGCCCGCGTCCGCCTTCAGCCGCTGCACCAGGGCGTAGGACAGGTAGCCGTCCGCCGGCAGGCCGCGGCTCGCCTGCCAGCCCTTGGCCGCCTTGCGGGTGCCGGCGCCGATCACGCCGTCCGGCGTTCCGGGGTCGAAGCCGAGCCGCGCCAGCGCCGCCTGGGCCGCCAGCCGGTCGTCGCGCGACAGTGGCTGGTCGTCCGGCCAGGCCTGCACCAGCGGCCCCTCGCCGGCGATCCGCTTGGCCAGGAGGCCCACGGCCAGCGCATAGCTGATCGAGTTGTTGTAGGCGCGGATGGCGCCGAAGTTCGGGAAGGCCAGGAAACCCGGACCGCGCCAACCCATCGGCATCAGCAGCGTCGCGACGGACTGCTCGCGCTCGGCGGGCCGCCACTCCCGGCCGTCCGCAGGCCTCACGCCCAGACGGTCCCACGCGTCGACCGGCTGCGCGGGACCTTCGACCAGGGCGTAGTCGAAGTTGATGGGCGGAACGACAACTTCGCGCGCCCAGTCCTCCCGCGCCCGCCACGCCGCCTTGCGGCTGAGGAAGTTGGCGGTGGAGGCCAGGGCGTCCACCGACGAGCCCCAGACGTCGCGCCGCCCGTCCCCGTCTCCATCGACGGCGTAGTCCAGGTAGTCCTGCGGGGTGAACTGGGTCTGCCCCATGGCCCCCGCCCACGAGCCCTTCAGGCCGGGCCGCGAGACGTCGCCCTTCTGCAGCATGGTCATGGCGGCGAACAGCTGCGCCTCCGCCCAGGGCCGGCGGCGGCCCTTGGCGGCCAGGGTGGCCAGCGAGCGGACCACGTCGTCGTCGCCCTGCACCGCGCCGTAGCCGCTCTCGATCCCCCAGATCGCCGCCATCACCTCGGCCGGCACGCCGGAGGAGGCTTCCGCGCGCGCGATCCCGGGGCGGACGTCCTCGAGCCGCGACCGGCCGAGCTCCACGCGCGCGTCGCTCACCGCGCCGGCGAGATAGGCGCTGACGGGCTTGGAGAACTCGGGCTGCTTCTGGTCCAGCGCCACCACCCGGGGGTCGGCGACGACGCCGGAGAAGGCCAGGTCCAGCGTGGCGTCCGACCATCCCGACGCCCGGGCCCGACCGCGGAAGTCCTCAAGCCAAAGCGAGAAGGCGGGGTCGCTCGGGCCGCCGGGGGCGGTGTCGGGCGAGGGGGTGTCGGAGCGGCCCTCCCCGGCGGCGGCGGGCGCCTGGGCGATGCGCAGGGTCGCCGCGGGCGTGGCCGCGAACCCGGCGACGGAGGCGAGAAGGGCGCGGCGGTGCATCATCGTCATCGCTGAGGATACGCCCGCGCCGCCTTACCGCACACCTCACAAGCGTGCGAAGATGCGCCCGCCCTCGCCGCCCTCGCCTGCGCCGCGTTGACAGCGGCGGGGGCTCCCCTTAAGAGACCGCCTCCCCGTCCGCGGCCCCAAGGCTCGCGGGCGCTTTGTTTTTGCGCGGGTCCATGGCCCGCCTGACGGATCTGAGGCCATGAAGGTTCGCAGCTCGCTCAAGTCGCTGAAGTCCCGCCACAAGGACTGCAAGCTGGTGCGCCGCAAGGGCCGCATCTACGTGATCAACAAGACCGACCCGCGCTTCAAGGCCAAGCAGGGCTGATGCGCCCGGCGGGTCTTCCGCCGCCTACCGGAGATCGTCGAGCCGCCGGCGCCCGCGTCGGCGGCTTTTTCGTGCGCGTCGTCCGGCGGCCTGAACAAAGCGGGGCCTCGCGGATTGTCTCCGGGCTGAAACCTCAGACCACAGGATCCCTCATGCGCTTCGTCGCCCTGGCCGCCCTCGCCGCCGCCGCCCTCTCCGTCACCGCCTGCGAGAGCAAGCAGCAGAAGGCGCAGGACGCGGCCGCCGCCGCCCAGGACGCCTCCACCGCCGCCAACGCCACGGCGGCCAACGCCGCGCAGGCGGCGCAGTCGGCTCAGGCCGCCGCCTCCGCCCAGCCGGGCACGACCGCCGCGAAGGTCGCCGGCGACACCGCCGAGGCCGCGGGCGACGCCGCCGCCAAGGCCGGCAAGGAGGCCGAGAAGGCCGGCGACAAGGCCAAGCACGCCGCCCACTGACGCGCGCCCGCGCCGCCGCATCGGTTGTGAGGGGGGCGCGGCCCGGCTAGGGTCGCGCCTTCCTCCTTCGCGTGCCGGAGCCAGTGACCGCGTGGCCGACGATTCCTCCTTCCAAGCCGATTTCGACGCCAACGCCGACGTGATGACGGCCGCCGCCCAGGGCCGTCTCAAGAGCTTCCTCGAGCGCATCGAGCGCCTGGAGGAGGACAAGGCGGCCGTGGCCAACGACATGAAGGAGGTGTTCGCCGAGGCCAAGGGCGAGGGCTTCGACACCAAGATCATGCGCAAGGTCATCCGCCTGCGGAAGATGGACAAGGTCAAGCGTGAGGAGGAGGAGGCGCTGGTCGACCTCTACCTCTCCGCCATCGGCGGCCTCTGAGGGTCCAAGGGGCGGGCCGGCGGTGAAGCGCAAGCCTCCGCCCTCGCCCTTCGAGGCGCAGCGCGCCGCCGCCAAGCGCCAGGCGTTGAACGCCCTCAAACGCGCCCGCCGCGAGGCTGACAAGGCCGGCGTGACCCTCTCCGAATGGGAGGGCGAGTTCCTGGGATCGGTGTCCGAACGGGTGCTGACCTACGGCCGCGCGTTCGGCGACCCGGAGAAGGGCGCGGCGGGCCAGGCGCTCTCCAGCCTCCAGACGCGAAAACTGAAGGAGATCGCCGCCAAGGCGAAGGGCGAGCCCGCCTCGCCGAGGGCGCGGCGCGGCGGGTTCGGGCGGGGATGACGGCGCGTCGCCTCTATGCGCTCGGCGCGGGCGTCGCCTGCCACCTCGCCTTCGCGGCCGCCGTGCTCGCCATGATGCTTGGCATGGCGCGGGGCATGACGGCGGGACCCTGGCTTTCGCTGGGCCGCGCGCCGGGCGCCTGGGCCGTGGCGGCGGACGCGGCGCTCCTGCTCCAGTTCCCGCTGCTGCACTCCTGGCTGCTCACCCGCGCCGGCGAGCGCCTTCTGGTCAGGTTCGCGCCCGGCGGTCTGGGGCGCCCGCTGGCGACGACGACCTACGCGACCCTCGCCTCGCTCCAGGTCCTCGCGCTGTTCGTGCTCTGGGCGCCCAGCGGGATCGTGTGGGCGCGGATCGAAGGCGGGGCGCGGATCGCCATCTACGTGGCCGACGCGGCGGCCTGGCTCCTGCTCCTCAAGGCCATCTCCGACGCCGGACTCGCCCTCCAGACCGGCGCGCTGGGCTGGCGCGCCGTATGGCGCGACGCGCCGCCCCGCTTCCCGCCCATGCCGGAGCGAGGGCTGTTCCGCCACGTGCGCCAGCCGATCTACCTCGCCTTCGCCCTCGCCACCTGGGCGACGCCGGTGTGGACGCCCGACCAGTTGGCACTGGCCTGCGGTCTCACCGCCTACTGCCTCCTCGGGCCGAGGCTGAAGGAGGCGCGGTTCCGCCGTCGCCACGGCGCGCGCTTCGAGGCCTATCGCGCGGTCACGCCCTACTTCGCGCCGCGCCTGCGCCGACCGGGGGCCCGGTGAGGCGCAGCGGCCTGCGACGGGATCCGCCTGCGGCGCGCGCCTGGGCCGGGGCGACGGCGCTGGCCGCCTGGGTCGGCTTGGCGCTGCAGTTCAAGGACGTTCTGCCCCTGCACCACGGGAACTGGGCGCAGACCGCCTGGGCGCTCCTGGCCTATTTCACGATCACCACCAACCTCCTGGTCGCGGCTGTCTTCACGGGCGTCGCGGTCGAGCGGAGCGGCTTCTCCGCGCCTCGCCTGCTGGCCGGGGTGCTGCTCGCGATCCTCCTGGTGGGCGTGGTGTACTGGACGCTGCTCTACCCGCGCACGCCGCCCAAGCCCGGGACGGAGGTGGCCAACGCGCTGGTCCACGCCGCGACGCCGCTCTTGGCGCTGGGCTACTGGCTGGCGTTCGCGCGCCGGGGGGAGGTGCGGTGGACCGATCCCTTGCCGTGGGCGGCCTATCCGCTCGGCTACCTCGGCTACGTGCTGCTGCGGGGCGCCGCGACCCACCACTACCCCTACTTCTTCATCGACGCCGGGCGGCTGGGCTATCCGCACGCGCTGCTGAACGCCCTGGCGATCACCGTCGCCTTCTGCGTCGCCGGCTTAGTCCTGGTGGCCGCCGACCGAACGCCCGCCCGGCGCTGAGCGATTTTAGATATGTCGGACTTGCGGAACCCTCCTGCCCGCGATATATCGCACCTCAAGATATATCGAAGAAAGGATGATCTTATGTTTGGACACCATCATAGACACGAAGGCCGCGACGGCGCCGAGCGCCACGGCTGCGGCCCGCGCGGCATGCGTCACCGGGGCGAGCACGGCTTCGGCCGCGGCTGGGGCGGCCCGCGCGGCCATCATCGGGGCGGCGGGCGGCCGTTCGAGCAGGGGGACCTTCGGCTCCTCGTGCTCGACCTGATCGCGCAGCAGCCGCGCCACGGCTACGAGCTGATAAAGGCGATCGAGGACGCGCTGGACGGGCACTACAGCCCCAGCCCCGGCGTCATCTACCCGACGCTCACCCTCCTGGAGGAGACCGGCCTCGTGTCGGCGCAGGCGCAGGGGGCCAAGACCCTCTACACCCTGACCGACGAAGGCCGGGCGCACCTGGAGGCGGAGGCCGAGGCGGTCGCCGCCGCCAAGGCCCGGATGGAGGAGGCCCGCCGCCGCTTCGGCCCGCGCCCCTCCGCCGAGATCGGCCGGGCGATGCAGAACCTGGCCTCGGCCCTCGGGCTGCGGCTGGCGCGAGGGCCCCTCTCGACCGACGAGATGCGCGCGGTGGTCGACGCCATCGACGCCGCCGCCAAGGCGGTGGAGCGCAGCTGACGCTGGGAACCGCAGCGCTCAGACGGCAAAGGTACCCAGCAGCCTCTGACCGGCGGCCGTCTCCGCTCGAGCGAGATAGCGGCCTGGTCGGAGGTAGAAGACCGCTTGCTTCGCGCAGTCCATGAGGGGGTACTGATCGGCGGGCACCGTGTTCGCAGCCGCCATGGCCTCGTCAAGGGGGATCTCCTGCGCCAGATCGCCCGCTGTCAGGCCGTTCGGTAGCGTGTAGGCGGAGCGGCGGCGGCCCGGCGCCTGAACGAGCCAGCCCGGGCGACCATCCACAAGCGGCAGGCGCGGATGGACGACTTGAATATCCAAGCCTTCCTGCTGGTCGTCGGCCAGGGCTAGAGCATTTCCATCGGCTCGGATGAGCGCCGAAGGGCGCTCAATGGGAAAGCGGGACAATACGCGGTCGACCTTGGTCCAAGGTCGAACATCCAAGCTTGGCCAGCCTTCGCCCTGGTCGATGCTGAGCGGATCGCTTTGCGTCAGCTCCGCGAGCCAGCTGCCCATCGTGCGCCGCCCACCCCTGCGAACCTTCAGGTTGTGAGGTTCACCGCAATAGACGAAGGCCCTGGTGCGCGGCCGCCGAGACAAGGCGGCGGCCAAGTTCGTGGCTTCGTCGGCCTCACGGGCGGCTGCCACGTCGTCGCTTCGGCTTCTTTGGTCCTGACGCTCTTCGTAAGCGACGAAGCTGTATCCAGCCTGCCGAGCACCCCGGAGCATCTCTGCGAAGACCGGATCACGCGAGTAGAAGCCGACCTCGCTGGTCAACGGCCCTCCCGCTTCGAACGCGCGGAGCGCTGGCGCTCCCGTGGTGAAGGTTTCGGCCGCAAAGAGATCAAAGCCCACCTCACGCAGCCGTAGGGCGACGGCGTGCCCAAAGGCCCGGCAGCGGGACACGTTGTGCGCCTCGTTGAGGATGACGACGCGGCGGCTGCGCGCGCGTTCGACGATGAGATCGATCGCATCCACGACGGATGCGCCGGCGAGGTCCAGCGCGCCCGTTTGATCGCGAGGATCATCTTGCAGCGCACGTAGCTCGTCCCCGGCCAGGGCCGCCGCCTGTTCTGCTGCGCCCTGGATCACACGCGCGCGAGGGTCTGCCGGCGCGCGCAACGCGGGCAGGTAGAACGCGGAGTCTCCGCCCCTAGCAGCGGAAGTGCTGCCGCCTGGAAGAGGCGAAGCGAGGGCGGCGGCGACGAGGGTCCGCCTGCTGATCATGCAGCGCTTGCGGGCCGCGAGATCACAAGCAGGTCGAGGCTGAGCAAGCCCTCACCCCGCGTGGGCGACCAGCTCTTCCAGCCCCTGCTCGCGGACTTTGCGGTAGAGGGTGGAGCGGCCGATGCCGAGGCGGCGGGCGACCTCGGTCATGTGGCCGGCGTAGACCTCGATGGCGTGCTGGATGAGGTCGCGCTCGATCTCCTCCAGCGTGCGCAGGTGGCCCGAGGGGTCGAGGATGCGCACGGGCGCGTCCGGCGCGGCGACGGTCGGTGCGGGGGCGGCGACGCCGATCATCGCGTCCGCCGCCGCCGCCGGGGCGCTCACGCCCGAGATCGCGGGGAAGTCGTGCGGCTGCAGGTAGGGGCCGTCGCACAGCACGATGGCGCGGTACACCGCGTTCTCGAGCTGGCGCACGTTGCCCGGCCAGTCGTAGGCGGTGAGGAGGCCGAGCGTCTCCGGCGTGGCCGCGACCACGCGCTTGCCCTCCTCGACGCTGAAGCGGCGCACGAAGGCCTCGGTCAGCGCCGCCACGTCCTCGCGCCGCTCGCGCAGGGAGGGCGCATCGATGGGGAAGACGTTCAGGCGGTAGAACAGGTCCTCGCGGAACTGGCCCGCCTTCACCTGCTCGGCGAGGTCGCGGTTGGTGGCCGCCAGGATGCGGACATCGACCTTCACAGGGCGCTTGCCGCCGACGGGATCGACCTCCTTCTCCTGCAGGGCGCGCAGCAGCTTGACCTGCATGTCCAGCGGCAGCTCGCCCACCTCGTCGAGGAAGAGGGTGCCGCCGGAGGCCTCAAGGAACTTGCCGAGGTGCTTCTCGTGCGCCCCGGTGAAGGCGCCCTTCTCGTGGCCGAAGAGGATCGACTCGACCAGATTCTCCGGCAGGGCGCCGCAGTTCACCGCCACGAAGGGGCGCGATGAGCGGTCGCTGGCGGAGTGGATCGCGCGCGCGATCACCTCCTTGCCGACCCCGCTCTCGCCGAGGATGAGCACCGGGATGGCGCTCTTGGCGGCCCGTTCGCCCAGGCTCCTGACCAGCCGCATAGGGGCGGAGGCGCCGACCAGGTCGTCGAAGGTGACGCCCGCGCTGGAAGGCCGCTTCTTCAGCCGGTCCACCTCGGCGGCGAGCTGGCCCATCTGCAGGGCGTTGCGGATGGAGATGGTGATGCGCTCTGGGCTCGCCGGCTTGACGAAGAAGTCGTGCGCCCCCGCCTGCATCGCCTTGACCACGGTGTCGACCCCGCCGGTGGCGGTCAGCACGATCACCGGGCAGGTCAGGCCGTTCGCCCGCATGGCCTTCAGCGTGTCCACGCCCGAGAGGCCGGGCATGACGAGGTCGAGGATCACCACGTCGGGCGTGACGCCGCCCGCGAGGCGCTCGAGCGCGGCCTCGCCGGCCTCCGCCTGCGCGACGGCGAACCCTTCGCGCTCCAGCACGGCCTGGATCAGGCGGCGCTGCGTGGGGTCGTCGTCGACGATCAGGACGGTCTTGGCCATGACGCTTCCGTAGGCGACTGCGGCCTTCGACGGGCCGTGCGTGGGGCGGGGTGTCGCACGGGAGTCGTGAAGGACGGGTTTGCGCCGACCGCACGGGCGGACGAGGCTCAGGCCATGGCCTCCCCCGAACGCCTGTCGCTCGCCGCCGCCCGCCGCATCGCCCTCGCCGCCCAGGGCTTCGCCGAGCCTCGTCCCGCGGCGCCCGATCGGCGGGCGCTGGCCCGGACGCTGGGGCGCACGCAGCTGTTCCAGATCGACAGCGTCAACGTGGTGGCGCGCGCCCACTACCTGCCCGCCTTCTCGCGGCTCGGCGCCTATCCGCAGGCGCTGCTGGAGGAGGCGGCCTGGGGCCGGCGCTCCCGGCGCACGCTGTTCGAGTACTGGGCGCACGAGGCCTCGCTCCTGCCGGTCGCGCTGCAGCCCCTGCTGCGCTGGCGCATGGCGCGGGCGGCGGCGGGGGTCGGGACCTACAAGCACCTGGCGCGCTTCGGGGCCGAGCGGGCCGGCTACGTCGCCGCCGTGCTGCGGGAGGTGGAGGCGCGGGGGCCGACCACGGCGGCGGAGCTGGAGGGCGAGAGGGGCCAGGGCGGCTGGTGGGGCTGGTCGGAGGCGAAGCTCGCGGTCGAGTGGCTGTTCTGGGCGGGCCGGCTCACCACCGCCACGCGGCGCGGCGCGTTCGAGCGCGTCTACGACCTGCCCGAGCGCGTGCTTCCGCGCGAGGTGGTCGAGGCGCCGACGCCATCCGAGCCGGACGCGGTGCGCGCGCTCGTCTCCCGATCCGCCCGCGCGCTGGGCGTGGCCACCGCCGCCGACCTGCGCGACTACTTCCGCCTCTCGCCCGCCGACGCCGACCCGCGCATCGCCGAGCTGGTCGAGGCGGGAGAGCTGGTTGCGGCGAAGGTCGAGGGGTGGGCGGCCCGCGCCTTCCTGCACCGCGACGCGCGGCGGCCGCGGCGGGTCGAGGCGCGCGCGTTGCTCGCGCCCTTCGATCCCTTGGTATGGGAGCGGTCGCGGACCGAGCGGCTGTTCGGCGTGCGGGTGCGGCTGGAGATCTACACCCCCGCCGAGAAGCGCACCCACGGCTACTACGTGCTGCCGTTCCTGCTGGGCGAGGCGATCGTGGGGCGCGTGGACCTCAAGGCCGACCGGGCGGCCGGAGCGCTCCGCGTGCAGGCCGCCCACGCCGAGCCCGGCGCGCCGGGAGCGACCGCCGAGGCGCTGGCGGAGGAGCTCGCGACGATGGCCGGCTGGCTGGGGCTGGCGCGGGTGTGCGTCGAACCGCGAGGCGACCTGGCTGCGCCGCTTGCGGAGGCGGTGAGCGTCGCCTCAAGCCCCGTCCTCCCTCCCCCTTGAGGGGAGGGTGGCCGGAGGGCGCCAGCCCGACGGACGGGGGGGGGAACGAGAGCGAAGCGTAGCGCGACCGAACAGCGAGCGTGGCGGATGGTTGGTTACGCTTCGCTCTCGTTCCCCACCCGACGCTCGCTTTGCTCGCGCCACCCTCCCCTCAAGGGGGAGGGAGAGGACGGCGCCCTCGTCGGCTCAGCCCAGCCGCGCTTCCAGCGCGTCGCGCTCGCGGCCGATGCGGTGGAGGCGGTCCCAGCTGTAGAGGCCGGTGTCGTGGCCGTCGTCGAAGGCGATCTTCACGGCGTAGCGGCCGACCGGGGCCATCCCCGCGATCGCCACCTGCCTCGGCGAAGTCGTCGAGGGCTCGAAGCTCGGGCCGCCGTGCCCCCGCTCCTGCGCGCTGGGCGTCATGGCCCGGAGCAGCCGGGCGGAGAGGTCGAAGGCTTGGCCGTCGTCGAAGGTCACCCGCGCCGAGCGGCGGTCGGGCCGCACGCGGATCTCGGTCGGCCAGGGCGCGGTCACGCCGTCTCGCCGCCGCCGTCGAGCCGCCGGGCTTCCTCCGGCAGCATGATCGGCACGCCGCCGCGGATCGGATAGGCGAGGCCCGCGCTCCGGCTCACCAGCTCCTGCGCCGCCCGGTCGTAGTCCAGCCGGCCGTGCGTCACGGGGCAGACCAGCACCTCCAGCAGGCGCGGGTCGATCTCGAAGGGGGAGGCGGTGTCGGTCAAGCGGGGCTCATTGGAGGGAGGGGGTTTCGTCGTCGTCGCCGGCGGCGTCGATGCGCAGCAGCGCGACCAGGGTCTCGAGCCGCTCCGGCAGGCCGTAGGCCTGGAGCAGCGCCTCCTTCTCCGCCGGCTCGAACGGCAGCGCCATGGACAGGCTGTTCACCAGCGCCTCGGCGGGCGCGGCCTGCGCGGCCTGCCAATCGACCGCCAGCCCGCGGCGCTTCAGGTAGGCGGCGAGCGCGTCGAGCAGCGGCGCCTTGTCGAAGTCGTCGGCCGCCTCGACCAGGTCGCGCTCGAACGGCAGGTACTCGGCGCGCACCTGGCGGTAGGGGGTGGGGCTCGACAGCTCCGCGCCGGTGCGGAAGCGGCACACCCCCGTCAGCGTGATCAGGTAGCGGCCGTCGGAAGTCTCCGCGAAGCTGGTGACGCGCCCGGCGCAGCCGACGGGCGCAAGCTTGGGATTGGCGCGCGAGCCGCCCCGCGTCTGCACGATGGCCATCAGCCGCTCGCCCGCCATCACGTCGTCGACCATGTTGAGGTAGCGCGGCTCGAACACGTTCAGCGGCAGCTGGCCGCGCGGCAGCAGCAGCACGCCCTCCAGCGGGAACACCGGAAGCACCTGGGGCAGGTCGCTCGCCTTGCTGTAGCTCGCGCCCACCGCCCCGGCCTCAGGCGAACAGCAGCGAGGACAGGCGCTTGCGGCCGCTCTTGGCCGCCTCCGACGTGGGGCCGGCGGCCTCGAACACGGTCAGGAGCTGCTTGCGGGCGCCGTCGTCGTTCCAGCTCCGGTCCTTGGCGATGATCTCCAGGAGGTGGTCGACCGCGCCCTGGAAGTCGCCGCGGCCCGCCAGCGCGCCCGCGAGGTCGAAGCGGGCCTGGTGGTCCGAGGGGTCGGCCTCCACCCGCGCGCGAAGGTCGGCGGTCTCGTCGGGAGCCGAGGCGGCGGCCTCGGCCAGCTTGAGGGTGGCGCGGACGGCGGCGAGGTCAGGATCGGCGGAGGTCTCGGGCGCCAGCGCCGCCACCTCCCGCGCGCGGTCAGGCTCGCCGAGCGCCAGGTAACACTTCGCCAGGCCCGCGATCGCCCTCACGTTCTGCGGCTCCTCCTGCAGCGCGGAAGCGTAGGCCTGGGCCGCGGCGCCGGCGTCGCCGGCGGCGAGCGCCTCGGCGGCCAGCGCCAGCACCTCCTCGATCCCGCCGTCGGCCGCGCCCGCGAGCTGGTCGATGAAGTCCTTTACCTGGCTGTCGGGCAGCGCGCCTGTGAACCCCTGGAAGGCCTTGCCTTGGTCGATCACGAACACCGCCGGGATCGACTGCACGCGAAATTGCTGCGCGATCCCGGGGTTCTCGTCGATGTTCACCTTGGCCAGCCGCACCGCGCCGGCCTTGGCCGCCACGTGCTTCTCCAGGCTCGGGCCGAGCTGGCGGCAGGGGCCGCACCAGGGCGCCCAGAAGTCGATCACCACGGGGCGAGCGCGGCTTTCCTCCAGCACCTCCTTCATGAAGGTGGCGTCGGTGACGTCCAGGATGTCGCCGGTCCCCGCCCCATCGCCGCCGGCGGGCGGGGCGGCGGGCTTCTGTCCGAACAGGTTCAGCGCCATGCGGTCCTCGTCGCGTCGCGGGTCTGTCCGCAGACAACGCGTCGGGGCCTAGATGGCGCCCGGGCGGCCCCGCTTCAATCGCCTCCGTCGCCATGCGGCAAGTCCACCACGACGGGGGTGCGGCCGAGCGCCTGCAGGAAGGCCGCGAACCCCTCGCGGGACAGCGCGGTGGTCGCGTCGTTCGCAAGAGGGTGGAAGTTGACCACCTCCGCCTTGGCCAGCGCCCGGTCGAGCACGAAGGTGACCGCGTGCTCCGGGTCGTTGACCAACGCCAGCGCGGTGACCGAGCCCGGCGTGACGCCCAGGGCGGCGAGCAGGCGCTCGGGCGAACCGAACGACAGGCGCGCGGAACCGATGGCGGCGGGCAGCGCCTTCAGGTCGATCACGGCGTCCTGTCGCGCGCTGAGCAGCCAGAGCCGGCCCTTGGCGTCCTTCAGGAACAGGTTCTTGGTGTGGGCACCGGGAAGGCGCGCCTTGATGTCGTCGCCCTCGCCCACGCGGAAGACCGGCCGGTGCTCCAGGGTCTCGTGCGCGACGCCGTGGGCGTCCAGGAGGGCGAACAGCGCTTCGCGGCTCAGGGGCGGCGCATCCATGACGGCGGGGATGCGCGCTAGTCGGCGCGGCCCAGGATGAGGCAGCCGTTGGTGCCGCCGAAGCCGAAGCTGTTGGACATCACCGTCTCCAGCTTCGCCCCGTCCTTGCGCTCCCGCAGGATCGGCAGGCCGTCGAATTCGGGATCCAGCGTCTCGATGTTGGCGCTCTCGGCGGCGAAGTCCTCGCGCATCATGAGGAGGCTGTAGATCGCCTCCTGCGCGCCCGCCGCGCCCAGGCTGTGGCCGGTCAGCGACTTGGTGGACGAGATCAGCGGCGCGTCGTCGCTGAAGACGTCGCGCACCGCCTGCATCTCCTTGGAGTCGCCCACCGGCGTCGAGGTGCCGTGCGGGTTCAGGTAGTCGATCCGGCGGCCCTTCGCCTGCGCCATGGCGAGCCGCATGCAGCGCGCCGCGCCCTCGCCGGAGGGGGCGACCATGTCGAACCCGTCCGAGTTGGCGGCGTAGCCGACGATCTCGGCGTAGATGGTCGCGCCCCGCGCCTTCGCGTGCTCCAGCTCCTCCACCACCACGATCCCGGCGCCCCCGGCGATGACGAAGCCGTCGCGGTCCTTGTCGTAGGCTCTGCTGGCCACGGCGGGGCGGTCGTTGTAGCCGGAGGACATGGCGCCCATGGCGTCGAACAGGTCGCTCAGCGTCCAGTCCAGCTCCTCGCAGCCGCCGGCGAAGACGACGTCCTGCTTGCCCATGGCGATCTGCTCGGCGGCCGCCCCGATGCAGTGCAGGCCCGTCGTGCAGGCCGAGGCGATGGAGTAGTTGATCCCCTTGATCTCGAACCAGGTGGCCAGCGCCGCCGACGGGCCCGAACACATCGCCTTGGGCACCGCGAACGGGCCGATCCGCTTGACGCCCCGGGTCTTCGCCGTCTCGGCCGTGCCGACGATAGGGGAGGTGGAGGGGCCGCCCGCTCCGACGATCAGGCCGGTCTTCTCGTGGCTGACCTCCGCCTCGGACAGGCCTGGGTCCGCCACCGCCTGCTCCATCGCGATGTGCGCGTAGGCCAAGCCCGGCGACAGGAAGCGGGCGGCGCGGCGGTCGACCTGCGACGCCCAGTCGAACGGCGCGCCCCCGGTCTGCACGGGCGCGTGCACTTGGCAGCGGAAGCCGAGCTCGGCGTACTCGGGCGCGAACACCACGCCCGACTTGGCCGTGCGCAGCGACGCGGTCACCTCCTGCGGCCCCACGCCGATGGAGGAGACGATGCCGATGCCGGTGATCGCCGCGCGCCGCATGGGATCAGGCCTCCGCGCCCGACCCGATGCCGACGCCCTGCAGAGCCTCGGGGCTGAACAGCCCGACCTTCAGGTCCTTGGTGGTGTAGATGACCTGGTCGTCGGCCTCGAGCGTGCCGTCGCCGATGCCCAGGATCAGCTTGCGCATGATCACGCGCTTCATGTCGATCCGGTAGGTGATCTTCTTGACGCTGGGCCGCACCTGGCCGCGGAACTTGACCTCGCCGGCGCCCAGCGCGCGGCCGCGGCCCTCGGCCCCCGACCAGCCCAGGAAGAAGCCGACCAGCTGCCAGAGGGCGTCCACGCCCAGGCTCCCCGGCATCACGGAGTCGCCCAGGAAGTGGCACTGGAAGAACCACAGCGAGGGATCGATCTCCATCTCGGCGTGGATGAACCCCCTGCCGTACTTGCCGCCGTCGGCGGTGATCTCGACGATCCGGTCCATCATCAGCATGGGCGGCGCCGGCAGCTGCGCGTTGCCGGGGCCGAACATCTCGCCCCTCGCGCAGGCCAGGAGGTCTTCCCGGGTGTAGCTCGACCGCTGCTCTTGCATCTAGGTCCCGACCGCCATCCTTCAGGGCCGTAACGCGCGGCCGAGCTAGCGGTTACACGAGGGGGCGGCGCGCCTCAACGTCCGGCCGGAGGCGACGCCGGCGCGGCGGCGCCTACGCGGCACTGCGGCGCCTCGTCCGTGCCCCATACCTCGCCCTGCCTGACCCAGCCCTGCGCCTTGTCCGCCGAGATGCGGCACCAGCCCTTGTCGCACTGCTTGAGCGAGGCGATCGCCCGCCCCGCCAGCATCGCCGCGGCCGAGGCGGTCTCGCTGGGCCGGCGACGCAGCGCGACCTCCCGGCCCGAGGTCCGCAGCACGGTGCGCGTCTCCGCCACCGTCCGCCGGTGCACCCAGGCGACCCCGCCCTCCGGGTCGCAGACCCGCCGCCAGTCGGGCGTTTCGGCGATCACCTGAAGGGGAAGGCCACGCGCGCGGTAGGTCCACAGCAGGCGGAAGTCGTCGCCGGGCCCGCCCCGGGCGTTGACGGTCGCGAACTTGGTCGAGACGTAGCGCGGCACCGGCTGGCCCGAGGGGGTCTCGCGCGCCGCCTTCTCGCCGGGCGCGGCCGCCGCGGGCGAGCCGAGGGCTAGGGCGCACGCCAGGAGCGCCGCGCCCCGCCGCGAGCGCCGTCCTTGGCCGGGACCGGCGGCGCTGCTAGAGAACCTCAGCCCTGGCGCGCCCGCGCGCCCTCCTCGCGTCGGGATCATGGCCGCCACCAAGCCCAAAGTCGTCGTCACGCGCAAGCTGCCCGAGCCGGTCGAGAGCCGCATGCGGGAGCTGTTCGACGTCACGCTGAACCCGGCCGACCTCGCGCTCGACCCCCAGGCGCTCGGGGAAGCGCTGGCCCAGGCGGACGTGCTGGTCCCCACCGTCAACGACCGCATCGACGCGCGCCTGCTCGCCAAGGCCGGGCCGCAGCTGAAGCTGGTCGCCCAGTTCGGCGCGGGCGTGGACAACATCGACGTGGCGGCGGCGAACAATCGCGGCATCACCGTCACCAACACGCCGGGCGTCCTCACCGAGGACACGGCGGACATGACCATGGCGCTGATCCTGGCCTCCGCGCGTCGCCTGGTGGAGGGCGCCAACGTGGTGCAGTCCGGCGGCTTCCACGGCTGGAGCCCGACCTGGATGATGGGCCGGCGCATCTGGGGCAAGCGGCTGGGGATCGTGGGCATGGGCCGCATCGGCTCGGCCGTCGCCCGTAGAGCCCGCGCCTTCGGGCTGGAGGTCAGCTACCACAACAGGAAGCCCGTCTCGAAGAAGCGCGAG
>JASLDZ010000243.1 GCA_030151985.1 Caulobacteraceae bacterium
GAGAAGATCCGGCGCGACTCCCGCCTCTTCGTTGGATCCGTCCGCCCGGAGCCGCATGCAGTTTCCGACGCGGAAGCGAAGGCGCGAGTGGACAAGCAGCACCGGCGGGGCGTCGGTCATGAAGCCACACCCGTCGCCGCCCGTGCGTTCGCCAATCAGCTTGCCGACGTGGTTGTCCTGCATGACGGCGGCGAACATCTCCGCCGACGAATAGGTGCGGTGATCGATGAGGACGTAAGTCGGACCCGACCAGGCGCCCTCGTCGGCGTCGACCTGCGAGGCCGAGGCGATCGCGGTGGCGGCCGCCCGGTCCCCATAAGCTCCGCGCGGAAGGCTCGGCCGATACCCGTCGGCAAAGCCTGCGGAGAGAAGACGATTGCACCGGGACAGGGACCACGCACGTCGCTCACGCCATACCCATCCAAGATCGCAGTGCGCGACGCCGATGTTCGACTTCTGGCGCGTGAAGAAGGCCTGAGCCTCCTTTAGCGCGGCGGTCGCTTCCGGCGACTTTGCGGTGCTGAGCGCATCACGGAGTTCGTCGACCTGCTCGTTGAAATATCCCGCCGCCACGGGCGCATCGACCATCAGAAGGCGTGACGAGCGCACCTCACGGCTCGTGAACAGCCGCGCCGCCCAGTCGCCGCTGTCGTCGCCGCCGGTGTTGGCGCCAACGTCCACCACGACCGCCGTCGCCCCCGCCTCGTGGAGCGCCCTCAAGGCGGCGGCGAGGTCCTGAAGCCAGCGACGGCGCGTACCCGAGTGAAGGGCCCTCGCCGTGATCGGCTCGCCGGCCTCCTGAAGGTCCGCCCAGGCGTGCAGGCAGGCGTTAGGGAAGGCTTGGATGCGGAACGCCTGGATTCGCACCAAGCCCAGCTTGACGCCTGATCGGACGATGACGCCCGTCCGGAAGGTCGAGGTCAGGCCGTCTGACAGCAGGCTGAAGCCGGGCAGCGTCTCGAACGGCAAGGAGAAGGCCACCGGCGCCAGGGAGGACGCGCCCAGCGCGGCGCACCCGCCTACCGGCACGCCAGGGTCGAGCGTCGGGTCGTCGGGCTCGACGACCGCCTCTTGGGCAGGGGCGAGGCGGGGCAGTTCCGACAGATGGCCGTCGCGGAACCCCGCTACAAAGGCGCGGATCGCGTCGGCGGCTTCCGCATCGGTCTTGGCGGCGGTGAGAGCTGCGGTGGTTTTGCGGTCAAGCGCAGGCAGGTCGACGCCGCCATCTGGAGAGGCCTTCCACGCCAAGTTCGCATAGCGATCCGCCAGCTCGGACTTGAGCTGAGCGTAGTCTTGCCGCCAGGCCGCGCGATCGATGGGCTTCGCCGCCAGGGCCATGGTGAGCACCCCGACGGCTATCACCAGAAGCGCGCGCATCGCCAACCGCATCGCAACCTCACAACGATCATAGGAGCCTACACGAAGCCTACGGGCCAGTGCCGAACGTCTGCTCACAAGCCAGAGCCGCCGCTCGCCGCGTTTCGCTAAAGCGGCCCTTCTGGTCCTGAACGAAAGCGATCCAACGCCCCCTGCAGGATGTAGCCCGCCGCCGCGCGGTCCACGACCTCGGCGCGCTTCTTTCGCGTTAGGTCAGCCTCGTCCACCAGCATGCGGGTGACGGCGACGGTCGAGAGGCGTTCGTCCTGGAAGGCGATCGGCAGGTCCTGCAGGCGCAGGAGGTTGCGGGCGAAGGCTCGGGCGGACTGGCAGCGGGGGCCCTCGGTGCCGTCCATGTTCAGGGGCAGGCCGATCACGAGGGCGGTCGCGCCTCGCGTGGCCATCAGGGCGAACAGCTCCTGCGCCTCGAGCGTGAACTTCGTGCGGCGGATCAGGGCCAGGGGGCTGGCGATGGTGCGGGTCAGGTCGCTCGCGGCCACGCCCATGGTCTTCTCGCCGAGGTCCAGGCCGAACCACGGCGTGCGGGGCGGGGTGGCGGCGGGGAGGTCGGCGAGGTCCACGACGGGCATGGACCCGCGATAGCGCGGCTCGCGGCCTCGTGACAGACGGCGAGGGAACGCGAGCGGCGCCTCGCCCGCTTGGCTCGTGTTCCTCTCACAGGAGACGCGCCATGGCCGACGCCGACACCGACAAGACCGACCCGCACCCCGGCATGATGGGCGACGGCACCGAGGAGCAGAACCTCGGCCAGCCGGGCGACCCCTCCAAGCGGATCACCGAGGACGAGGTGAAGGACGCCTTCAAGGACGCGCCTAAGACTCAATAAGGCTTGGACGCCGCGTCATGCCCCGGATCGGCGTCCGGCGGGGTGGACGCGGCCTCTTCCCCCCGGCTAGACGGGGGCGAACGTGCCCGCAGCCATGACGGGCCGGCGGCGGAGGTGCGTGTGATGACGGCTGGTCGAAGCGATCCGAGCGCCGCCCCGCCGCCGATCACCTCCGCGCTGGACCTGATCGGCCACACGCCGATGCTGGAGCTGACCGGCGCGTTCGACACCGGACCCTGCCGCCTCTTCACCAAGCTGGAGAGCGCCAACCCGGGCGGCTCGATCAAGGACCGCATCGCGCGCACCATGATCGAAGCGGCGGAGGCCGACGGCCGGCTGAAGCCCGGCGGCGTGATCGTGGAGGCCACCGCCGGCAACACGGGCCTCGGCCTCGCCCAGGTCGGCATCCTGAAGGGCTACCGGCTGGTGCTGGTGGTGCCCGACAAGATGGCGCGGGAGAAGATCCAGCACCTGCGCGGCCTGGGCGTCGACGTGCGGCTGACCCGCTCGGACGTAGGCAAGGGCCACCCCGAATACTACCAGGACATCGCCGAGCGGATCACCCGTGACATCCCGGGCGCGGTCTACATCAACCAGTTCTCCAACCCGTCGAACCCCAAGGCGCACGAGGAGACCACCGGGCCCGAGATCCTGGCGCAGATGGGCGGCGACGTGGACGCGGTGGTCTGCGGCGTCGGCTCCGGCGGCACGCTGACGGGGCTGGGGCGGTTCTTCGCCAAGCACTCGCCCAAGACGCGGATGGTGCTGGCCGACCCCAAGGGCTCGATCCTGGAGCCCCTGATCAACCGGCAGGAGCATGTCGAGCCCGGCAGCTGGATCGTGGAGGGCATCGGCGAGGACTTCATCCCCGACAACTGCGACCTCAGCTTCCTGCGCCAGGGCGACGCCTACGCCATCAGCGACCAGGAGAGCGTCGAGGCGGCGCGGGAGCTGCTGGCGAAAGCGGGCGTGCTGGGCGGCTCGTCCTCCGGCACGCTGCTGGCCGCGGCGCTGCGCTTCTGCCGCGAGCAGACCGAGCCCCTGCGGGTGGTCACCTTCGTCTGCGACAGCGGCAACAAGTACCTGTCGAAGGTCTTCAACGACCACTGGCTGGCCGAGCAGGGCCTGGCGGACCGTCCGCTGCACGGCGACCTGCGCGACCTGATCGCCCGGGGCGCCGAAGAAGGCGCGGTGGTCTCCGTCGCCCCGGACGACACGCTCGACACCGCCTACAAGCGGATGCGCACGGCCGACGTCAGCCAGCTGCCGGTGATGGACGGCGGCCGGCTGATCGGGCTGGTGGACGAGAGCGACATCCTGGACGCGGTGGAGGAGCCTGGCGCGGATCGGGAGCGCCGCTTCAAGCGCCCCGTCTCCACCGCCATGACCGCCAAGCTGAACACCCTGCAGGCGGGCGAGCGGCTGGACGCGCTGATCCCCCTGTTCGAGCGCGACGAGGTGGCCATCGTCATGGACGGCCGCGAGTTCCTGGGCCTGATCACCCGCGTCGACCTGATCAACCACCTGCGCCGCGCCGCCTGAGCTGCGGCGGCGGGGGCGGTTGACTCCCGTAGCGTCGGGTCGTGTTCATGGCCCGCAGCCGCCTCAGACCGAGGGGCGCGCAAGGGGAGGACGCACATGTACTCGCACATCATGGTCGGCTCGAACGACCTGGAGCGTTCGCGCAAGTTCTACAACGCGGTCCTGGGCGTACTGGGCGCGGGCGAGCCGATGCAGGACGGCGAGCGGCTGTTCTGGATGACGCCGGCGGGGATCTTCTCGGTCTCCAAGCCGATCAACGGCGAGCCCGCGACGCCGGGCAACGGCTCCACCATCGGCTTCGTCATGGACACGCCCGAACAGGCGGACGCCTGGCACGCGGCGGGCGTGGCGAACGGCGGCGCGACCTGCGAGGAGCCGCCCGGCGTGCGTGAGGGGTCGATCGGCAAGCTCTACCTCGCCTACATGCGCGACCCGGACGGCAACAAGCTCTGCGCCCTCAAGCGGATGTGAGGGGCGCGCCATGACCGACGTCTCCGTCTGCCTGTGGTTCAACCGCGAGGGGGAAGAGGCCGCCCGCTTCTACACGGGCCTCATCCCCGGCTCCGAGGTCACCGAGGTCGTGCGCGCGCCGGGCGACTACCCGGCCGGGCAGGCCGGAGACGCGCTGGTGGTCCACTTCACGCTGGCCGGGCGGCCGTACATGATCCTGAACGGCCACATGGACTTCCCGCACTCCCAGGCCGCCTCGATGTACGTGGACTGCGAGGACCAGGCGGAGGTGGACCGCTACTGGGCCGCTCTGACCGCCGACGGCGGGGAGGAGGTCATGTGCGGCTGGTGCCGGGACCGCTGGGGGCTCTCGTGGCAGATCGTGCCGCGCCGGATGACCGAGCTCCTGTCCGATCCCGACCGCGCCAAGGCCGGGCGGGCGTTCGCCGCGATGCAGACGATGATCAAGCTGGACGTTGCGGAGCTCGAGCGGGCTGCCGCGGGCTGAGCGCTCCGCTGGCGGGGGGCGGCGGGGGCGGCTAGGACTTCGGCCATGACCTCCGACCGCTCCAACCGCCTCCGCTTCGCCACCCGCACGATCCACGGCGGCCAACACCCGGATCCCCTGACCGGCGCGGTGATCCCGCCGATCTACGCCACCTCCACCTATGCCCAGGAGAGCCCCGGCGAGCACAAGGGGTTCGAATACTCCCGCAGCCACAACCCGACCCGCTACGCCTTCGAGCGCGCGGTGGCGGACCTGGAGAGCGGGACGCGCGCCTACGCCTTCGCGTCCGGACTGTCTGCGATCGCGACGGTGCTCGACATGCTGGATTCGGGGTCGCACGTGATCGCGTCCGACGACCTCTACGGCGGCAGCTTCCGCCTGTTCGACAAGGTGCGGCGGCGCTCGGCGGGGCTGGAGTTCAGCTTCGTGAACCTGTCCGACGTGGAGGCGGTCGAGGCCGCGATCACTGACAGGACCCGGCTGATCTGGGTGGAGACGCCCACCAACCCGATGCTGCGGCTCGCCGATCTCGAGGCGCTGGCTCAGTTGGCCAAGCGGCGCGGCGTCTGGATCGCGGCGGACAATACCTTTGCCTCGCCCTGGTGCCAGCGGCCGCTGGAGCACGGCTTCGACCTCGTGATGCACTCCACCACCAAATACCTGAACGGCCACAGCGACATCGTGGGCGGCGTGGTGGCGGTGGGCGAGAACGCACAGGTCGCGGAGAAGATGACCTTCCTGCAGAACGCGGTGGGCGCGGTGGCCTCGCCGTTCGACAGCTTCCTGGCGCTGCGGGGCGTGAAGACGCTGGCCGTCCGCATGCAGCGCCACTGCGAGAGCGCGCTCAGGATCGCGACCTGGCTGGAGGGCAAAGGCGTCGGCCGCGTGATCTATCCCGGCCTCGAAAGCCACCCGCAGCACGACCTCGCCAAGCGCCAGATGCACGGCTTCGGCGGCATGATCACCGTCGTGCTCGACCGCGACCTGGAGGCGACCAAGCGGGTGCTGGAGCGCACCGAACTCTTCACCCTCGCGGAGTCCCTAGGAGGCGTGGAGAGCCTGATCGAGCACCCCGCCATCATGACCCACGCCTCCATCCCGCCCCACGTGCGCGATGAGCTGGGCATCTCCGACGGCCTGATCCGCCTCTCCGTCGGAATCGAGGACTGCGACGACCTGATCGCCGACTTGGAGCAGGCGCTGGGGTGACGGAAGTTTAGAACGACGAGATGTCGAGGGCATCGCAAAAGTCGAAACGGAGGGGGCGTGTGATCAGAACGCAGCCCGCCGTAACGCTACTGGGACGAGTCTATCCTCGTGGCCTGATAATAAACGCGTCTGCCCCTGATGTAACCTATAGGTCAGATGATGGCACGATTGAAGGTGATATTAATCTAATCATAAATCGCTCTGCGATTCGTGTCTCCTGGTATACCGATAATTACAGCAGAGATAACCTATGGCCTTTTTGGTCTCACGCTGATCGAATTGCAACGTCGGTCGTAAATCTTATCGCCTTTCGTGGGGGGTGGGCGGCTACTACCGTGATCGACCGGTATGAAGAGGCTGGCGGCTTTTCCGATAAAATCGCTTTTGTAGAGCCTGCTGTTCAGGGCATTTCCAGTCTGCTGCAGAGCGACGAGAATCTGCTGGCTGCATTTACAATCCTCACAAAGCGTCCGCATTTAATGGTGGTGATGGAGGACCTAATCGCGACGCTCTGGAGTCAAGAACACAAAGCGCTAAATTGCGCTCGCTGCGTCGAGGCAATTAGAAGTCTTGTGGCTGATGAATCTTCGAACGCCTCCGATCAGTGGCTGGCTCTACGTAATGCGCTCAACTTAGACCGTAGGTATATAGAACTTATAATGCACGGCGCTCGAAATTCTCGCCATGGAAGGCCATCGGATTTTTCTGCTGAGGATGTCACAGAGATTATGCGAAGAACATGGACGATTATATATCGATATCTTGAGCTTCAGATGCGTGAATGTGGGAAGCTAGATAGCACGACCTTCCCACTGCTTCATGGGGACGATCCGGCGCGTGCATGAGTTGGCGTTCGCGTCTGGTGCGGGCTGCCTGACTACGTCCGGCGAGGCCATATAGCTTGCGGAAACCCGGACGACGCGGGAGGGTCGCGTAGGAGCTTACGAAGAGGCGGGCGATGAGGCGATGGGTTCTGGCGGCGGCGGCCGTCCTTGCGCTCGTGGGGCCGGCCTCCGCGGCGTCCCGCTACGCCGGCGTGACCGACACCTCGGCGGAGACGGCGCAGTCGCGCGTGATGACGCTGTCGGTCGTGATCGCCGCGCCGAGGGCCGTGCTGTGGAAGGCCTTCGTCGACCCGGCCGAGCTGAAGCGCTGGAACGTGCCGGCGTCCTGGCTCGACCTGCGCCCAGGCGGCGTCTGGGAAGCGAGCTACGACCCCACAGCCAAGCCCGGCGACCCGCAGAACATCAAGCACGAGATCCTGGAGCTCGACCCCGGACGCTCCATGGCCTTCCGCAACATCCAGGCGCCCAAGGGCCTGCCGGGCCGCGAGCGGTTCGGCCACATCGTCACCTCGGTCCTGTTCGAGGACGCGGGCCCCGCCGCCACCCGCGTCACCCTCTGGCAGGTCGGCTACGGCGGCGGCGACGAGGACAAGCCCCTGTTCGGCTTCTTCCGCGCGGGCAACGCCTACCTCCTCGCCAACATGGCCCACGTCTACGGCGGAGCGCCCAAGCCCGACGCGCCGGACGGGCACTGAGAGTGGCGGAGGGCCAAGCGACCAACGCGACGTTGCTCCGCTTCCTTCCTCTCTTTCCTTTCCTTCTCTAGCCCCAGCCCTGTGTTCGACGCGCCGCAGGCTCGTCGAACTTGTTTGGAGGGACGCCCCGCGTCCCGACGCCATCCGGTCAGCCGTCGAGCGGAGGACGGGTCAAGGGCGGAGCGAAGCGGAGAGCCGAAGGCGGCCCTTGACGCGGCCGAGCACGGCGGCAGGTCCACCACGTGGGGGCAGGGGCGAGGATCAGGCGCTCCGTTCTGATAGCGGAGCGCCACCGCGGCGCAGGCCGCGTCAAGGGACGCCTTCGGCTCTTCGCCCTTGACCCGCCCTGCGCGCGGCGGCCGACTGACGGTGTCGGGACGCAGGGCGTCCTTGGAAGATCGACGCGGCCTGCGGCGCGTCGAACACTGGGCTGGGGTTAGAGAAGAAGAGAAGGGGGGCCGGACCGGCGGGGACAGGAAAGCGGCCGGCCAGCCTGCTCGTCCTCACACCCCCAGCTTCGCCTTCAGGATCTCGTTCACCGCGGCCGGGTTGGCCTTGCCGGCGGTGGCCTTCATCACCTGGCCGACGAACCAGCCGATGGCCTGCGGCTTGTCCTTCACCGCGGCGGCCTTGTCGGGGTTGGCGGCGACGAGATCGTCCACGGCCTTCTCGATCGCGCCGGTGTCGGTGACCTGGCGCAGGCCGTGGGCCTCGACGATGGCGGCGGGGGCGCCTTCGCCGTCCCACATGTGTTCGAAGACCTGCTTGGCGATCTTGGACGAGATGGTGCCGTCCTCGATCAGGCCGACGAGGGCGCCGATGTCGGCCGCCTTGATCGGCGAGTCCTCGAACTCGATGTTCGCTCCCGCGAGCTTCCCGGAGAGGTCGTTGAGCGTCCAGTTGGCGACCAGCTTGGCGTCGCGGCCCCCCTTTCCATCTCCGGCCGCGGCCTCCTCGAAGAAGGCGGCGCGCACGGGATCGCCCGCCAGCACCTTGGCGTCATAGGGGCTCAAGCCGTACTGGGTCTGCATCCGCTCGCGCTTGGCGTCGGGCAGCTCCGGCAACGTGGCCTTGATCGCCTTGATCCAGTCGGGGTCGAGCACCAGCGGCAGGAGGTCGGGGTCGGGGAAGTAGCGGTAGTCGTGCGCCTCCTCCTTGGAGCGCATGGAGCGGGTCTCGCCCTTGTTCGCGTCGAACAGGCGCGTCTCCTGGTCGATCGTTCCGCCGCCCTCCAGGATCTCCACCTGCCGGCGCGCCTCGTAGGCGATGGCCTGCTGGATGAAGCGCATGGAGTTGACGTTCTTGATCTCGCAGCGGGTGCCCAGGTGCTTGAAGTCGCCCGTCTCGCGGAACCGCTCGTAATCGCCGGGCCGGCAGACCGAGACGTTCACGTCGGCGCGCAGGTTGCCCTTCTCCATGTCGCCGTCGCAGGTGCCGAGGTAGCGCACCAGCATCCGCAGCGTCTTCACGTACGCCGCCGCGTCCTCAGGCGAGCGCATGTGCGGGCGGCTGACGATCTCCATCAGCGCGGTGCCCGCCCGGTTCAGGTCGACGTAGGTGGCGTTCGGATCGAGGTCGTGGATCGACTTGCCCGCGTCCTGCTCCAGGTGCAGCCGCTCGATCCCGACCTCGAAGGTCGAGCCGTCGTCGCGCTCCACGCTGAGCACGCCCTCGCCGACGATCGGGTCCTTGAACTGGCTGATCTGGTAGCCCTGCGGCAGGTCCGGGTAGAAGTAGTTCTTGCGGTCGAAACGCGACCAGGCGTTGACCTTCGCCTTTAGGCCGAGCCCCGTCTTCACCGCCTGCTCGACGCAGTGGCGGTTGATGACGGGCAGCATGCCGGGGAAGCCCGCGTCCACCAGGCTGACCTGGGTGTTCGGCGCCGCGCCAAAACCCACCGCCGCGCCCGAGAACAGCTTGGAGGTCGAGGCCACCTGCGCGTGCACCTCCAGCCCCAGCACGACCTCCCAATCGCCCGTGCGGCCTTCGATGCGGTAGGGGGGGCGGGCGCTCATGAGCTGCAACCTGGAACCTGACGGAGCGGCGCCTGTTTGGACCGGCGGGCGCTTCCTGTCACGCCGGTTCGGCGACTCCGTTCACGATGGGAGTCACGATCGGAAACATAGGGGTGACAAAGTGCGTTCAAGGAGGGATCATCCGGCTCGGATGGAGAGTGCGTGATGCGTACGTTCCCGACTCGCCTTCTCACGATCTGCGCCGCCGCCGGAACCCTGGCGGCCTGCGCCTCCGC
>JASLDZ010000361.1 GCA_030151985.1 Caulobacteraceae bacterium
GAGCCGAAGCTGGGCGTTCACGTCCTCCAGGCTGTGCACGATCAGGCTGACGGGCGTGCGCAGACGCTCGCCGGCGGTCAGCGCCTCCAGGAGGGTGCGCTCGGTGTCGCCCCAGAACTCCGAGGGGTCCGTCAGGTCCTCATGGTTCACCACCACCAGGAGGTCGTAGTCGGAGTAGTAGCGGCCGACCGGGTCCTCCACCCAGTCGCCCCGCGCGTAGCTCCCGAACAGCACGATCTTCAGGATCTCGCCCCGGGGGTAGCGCTCCTGCGTGCGCCGCGACAGCGCCTTGGCGAAACCCTCGCGGATCAGTTCCACCACGAACGCCAGTTCCCGGCGCTTGGCTTCAGGCAGGAAGCTCAGATCGTCCCTCACCGCTTCTCCTCAAGTCGCCCGCAGCCGCCGCTCGAGACGTCGTCCATCCTAGAAGGTTGATGGCGCGTTCGGCACGTCGGCCGGCGAATATATGCTGCGCTTGTCGCCGCTGGACCATGGGTGACAGGCTTCGCCTTCCGCCTCGGGTGCCGCAGCAGGAAGCGCCGGGAGCCCCTCGCCGTCGTGAGGCCCGATCCGCGTGCACCGCGCGGGCCAGCCACGCGCTGGTCTCCCTCTCGCCGCCCATGCCCCGGCAGTCACCCGAGGCCGCCGATGCGACGTGGCGTTACGATGTCGGCTCGCCCGCTGGGCTGATCTCTTGGAGAGAGCTGCACCATCGCGGTCCCTGATGCGAGGTGCAGCTGACGGCGCATCGAGCCTTTCCTCGGGATCGCGCGATGGGCGGGGACAACGCCGGCAGGGATACAGCCGCGGCTACCGGCCGTGAAATTCGCGCGAAGGGACTGTTCAGCCTTGCAGGCTGAAGGCCGGAGCGTGCGCGTTCTCCGTGCAGATTGCGCCGCCCGTGACGCCTGGGCGCCCAAGGCTGGCCAACGCGCCGGCGTCCTTGAGGGATCACTCCGGCGCCGCTGACGCGGGCGGGACCTCGCGATTCATTGATGTGTCGCAGACTTGCGTCATAGCGCAAGGGTGAGACAGTCGCTGGGCGGAGGCGCGGTTCCGATCCCTCAAGTGAGGCCCGCCGTGTCGATCAAGGATCACCTGAAGCGGATTCCCGGCTTGGCCGCAGCCTTCCGCGCCGTGCGTGGTCGCGGACGGGCCACGCCCTTCTCCGGATCGACCACCTACTGGGAGCAGCGCTATGCGGACGGAGGCAGCTCCGGCGCCGGCTCCTACAACCGGCTCGCCGCCTTCAAGGCGGACTTCCTGAACGCCTTCGTCGAGGAGAACGCGGTCCAGACGGTGCTCGAGTTCGGATGCGGCGACGGCGCCCAGCTCGCCCTGGCGCGCTATCCCCGCTACTGCGGCGTCGACGTCTCGGAAACCGCCGTCGCCCTCTGCAGCCGACGCTTCGCCTCCGACCCCACCAAGCGGTTCTACGTCGCGCCCGGCTTCATGAGCGTCACCGCTGAACTCGGCCTGTCGCTGGACGTCGTCTACCACCTCGTCGAGGACGAGGTGTTCCACGCCTACATGGACCAGCTCTTCCAGCGCTCCGAGCGCTTCGTGATCATCTACTCGTCCAACGAGGATCGCCCCTTCACCTCCGAGCACGTCCGCCATCGCCGCTTCACCGACTGGGTCGAGCGGGAACAGCGCGAATGGACCCTCGTTCGAGTCGAGAAGAACCGCTTCCCCTACGATCCGGCCGACGAGGGGCAGACCTCTTTCGCCGACTTCTACGTCTACGCCCGCCAGGCCGCCGCCTAGCCGTCAATCCAGTACCCGTGAGCCGCTTTCATGATGACGCGCCTCCTCGCGAGAGCTCGCCGGCTCGCCCACGACACGGCCTCCCACGCCTTGGCGCTGCGGCTGCGCGCGCAGCGACGCTTCGGGCGTTCCCTTCGCCACGGACTGCCGTCCAAGCTCGTCCTGTCGCTGACCTCCTACCCGAAGCGCTACCCCACCCTCGACCTGACCCTGCGATCGCTTCTGAGGCAGACCGTCGCGCCCGACGAGATCGTCCTCTGGGTGACCGCCGCCGACCGCGGGACCCTGCCGCCACGGGTTCTCGGCCTTCAGGACGCCGGGCTCACGGTGAGGACCACACGCGAACTCCGCTCCTTCAAGAAGATCGTCCCGGCGCTGGAACACGACCCGCAAGCCTTCGTCGTCACCGCCGATGACGACCTCTTCTACCCGCGCACCTGGCTGGCGGACCTTCTGGGTCGCTTCACCGACCCCCGCACCATCGTCTGCCACCGCGCCCATGAGATCTTGTTCACCCCGGACGGGGCGACCCGCTCCTACCGCGACTGGCCCATGGAAGTCGGCCGGAAAGAGCGGTCCCAGTCCATCATGCCCACCAATGGAGCGGGCACCCTCTTCCCGCCCGGAAGCCTCCACCCCGATGCGACCCGAGAGGACGTCTTCCTCGACCTCTGCCCCTTCGCGGACGACCTGTGGCTCTACTTCATGGCGGTCCGCCAAGGCTGCCGCTTCACGACGGTCGACGAGGGCTTCCGGCTCTGGGAGTGGCCGGAAGCGGCCGCCAGCGGCCTCTGGCTCGCCAACGTCTTCGAAGGTCGCAACGACGCGGCGATCCATGCCCTGGAGGGGCGCTACGGCCGGATACACGACCTTCAGAAGGACGCCGCCACGAGCGGCTGAGCCGCGATGCGGCGCCCGGTCGGGCTCGCGCCTCGGAGCCGACCTCGCCGAGCGGGCCGTGGATGTTACGTGGTGCAGGCGCACCGCTCCTCGCCGGCGGCCGGGGGACCGGCTGGCGACGGGATTTAGGCTGGCGATGGGCGATCGGCGGCCTCGCGACCACCCGTCGTCCGGGGTGGCCTCGGCGGGGCCGGTCGGCTATGAGCACGCGCCGCCCCACAAGGACCACCCGCAACGGCCCGCTCCCCGGCCGCGAGCGGCTGCACCGGAGAGGCTCTGAGGTGTTGTGTTCCATCGTCGTCCCGGCCTTCAACGCCCGCGAGACGCTGGCGGAGACGCTGGCCTCGGCGCTCGCCCAGGACACCTCCGACATCGAGATCCTCGTCGTCGACGACCACTCGTCGGACGACACGCTGGAGATCGCCCGCGCGTTCGCCGCACGCGACGGGCGCCTTCGGGTGCTGCAGACCCCCGTCAACGGCGGCCCCGGGGTCGCCCGCAACCTGGGCTACGCCGAAGCCCACGGCGATTGGATCGCCGTGCTGGACGCCGACGACGCCTTCGAGCCCGCCCGGGTGCGCACGCTGGCCGCCATAGGAGAGGCGGCGGGCGCCGACCTCGTCGCCGACAACCTGCGCATCCGAAGCGAGGACGACCGGCTGCACGATCAGCCCGTCTTCAGCCCGGAACGCATGGCCGCAGGACCCCTGTCCGGCCCCGACTTCGTTCGCGGCAACATCGGCGCCAGGAGCGGCGCGGAGCCCTCCTACGGCCTCCTGAAGCCGCTCGTCCGGCGCCGCTTCCTTCAGGACCACCCGCTCCGCTACCCTCCCCTGCGCTTCGCCGAGGACTTCATCTTCTACACCCGGTGCTTCGCTCTGGGCGCAAGGTTCCACCTCGTGCCCGAACCCTTCTACCAGTACCGCGTCCACTCAGGCTCGCTCACCTTCTCGAGCCGGCTGGAGGACATCGCCCGCCTCATCGCCGAAGAGGACGCCCTGCTCCGCTCGGGCGACCTCGACGCCCAGCCCGCGCTCCGCGCGGCTGTGGCCGATCACCTGCGATCGGTGCGCCGCGGCTACGACTGGCGCAGGCTCGCGGAAAGCGCGAAGGCGAGGAGGATCGGTCCGGGCCTGGCGCTTCTGGCCTCGCGGCCTTCGCTCGCGGTGCACGCCTTGCAGGCCGCCTGGGGCAAGGCGCGAGCGGCGAGCGGGCCGCACGCGCCGGCGGCGAGGACCAAGGCTGTGGAACGCGCCTACCGGACCCAGCTCACGACCCCCGCCGCCGCCGGCTCCGACCAGGTCGGAAGGAAGGGCTGACGTGAGCTCGCCCGACGCGCTGGCCGAGGCCGCCACCCCCCGGCTGAACGGCCATGACGTGGACGTCGTCGTCCCGACCTTCAACCGCGCCCACCTGTTGAGCGAAACGCTCGATTCGCTGCTCGCGCAGACGCTGCCGGGCGCCGCGATCCTGGTCGTGGACGACGGGTCCACCGACGACACTCCGGAGGTCGTCGCCCGATTCGGCTCGAGGGTCGGCTATCTCCGCCAGCCGAACGCGGGCAAGGCCGCCGCCCTGAACGCCGCCCTGAAGCAGGCGACCCGGCCCCTGGTCTGGATCTTCGACGACGACGACCTCGCCGCGCCCGACGCGCTGGAACGGATGGTGGAGCGGCTGAACGCCGAGCCCGCCTGCGGCTTCGTCTACGGGGACTACGACAAGTTCGAGGAAACCGCCGAGGGCGAGCGCCGTGTCGAGCCCGTTGAGATCCCCTCGGTTGGGGCGGAAGGGCTCTTCGTCGCGCTGATGCACCGCTGCTTCGTGCTGCAGTGCGGGCTACTGGTCCGGCGCAGCTGCTACGACGCGGTGGGCCCCTTCAACGAGGGCTACGCCCGCAGCCAGGACTACGAGATGCTGTTGCGCCTCGCGCAGCGCTTCCGGGGCGCCAGGATCGAGGGCGTGCTCTTCCACCAGCGCCAGCACTCGGGCGCGCGCGGAACGCTCTCGGCGCCGATCGCCGCCGCCAGGGTCGAGGAGGCCTGGAGCGCCTACGACCGACGTCTGGCCGCCGAGCTCCGCGACCGGCTGACCCTTGGCGACTACCACGCCGGGAAGGGCCGGTTCAGCCCGGAACCCACCCTTCGTCGCGGCGCGCTCCTGAACAAGTTCGTGACCTTCGCCCGCAAGGACCGCTGGGACTTCGCCGCGCAGGACTTCGCCGCCTTCCTCGAGGCCACAGCCGCCAGCGGCGACCCGCGGCTCCGGCCCGAAGAGGCCGCCCTTCTGCGCTCGGTGTTCGACTGGTACTCGCGCGCGCTCCGCTCGTTTCCTGAAGCGCGGGAGTTCCGGGCGAGCCTTCGGCGATCGCCCCACCGGGACCTGGTCCGCGCGTGCCGCGAGGCCCTGGCCTTTCCCCTGCACTATCGCCTGCGCCTCGCCATCCGCCGCCGGTCGCGGGAGGAGCTGCGCTCGGCCTTCGACGCCCTCGCTCGGCTGAAAGGCGCCCTCTACGCCGCCCGCGCGCTTCTTTGGGTCCTGGCGCGCCTGGGCCTGCGCAAGCGCCGCGCCTCCTCAAGCCCGCCCCCGACGGAGCTCGACATCATTCAGGGCCGCGCCTAGTGGCGCGCCTTGTCCCAACGCCCCCGCCGCCCCGGACTCGCCCGTGGCCACATGCGGGACGCTCGAGCGCGCGCGTCGCCGCCCGGGCCCCTCTGCACCCTCCAGGATGACCGCCGTGACCTCCTCCGGCTCAAGCGCACCCGACAACACGCTGATGTATCTCTGCTACGGGCAGGGCCGCCACATCAACGAGACGGCCTTTTCGCTCCTGACCGCGCTTCACCACGCCTCGCGCCAGGACGAAGTGCGCATCGTCGTCTACACCGACGCCCCCGACCGCTACGCCGACCTTCCCGTCGCCGTGCGCGCGCTGGACCATACCGAGCTCGACGCCTGGATGAACGGGCGCGACTACATCCACCGGCGCAAGACGCTGTCCATCATCGACGCCCTGAAACGCTACGGCGGCAACGTCGCCTTCGTTGACTGCGACACCTA
>JASLDZ010000379.1 GCA_030151985.1 Caulobacteraceae bacterium
CGCGACCGCGCCAGGGGATGGTCGGAGGGGGTGGCCGCGAGGAGTTCGTCGTCGCCCACCGGGGCGGTCTCCAGCCCCTGCGTCTCGTAGGGAAGCGCGATCAGGGCCGCATCGAGCGCCCCACCGCGGAGCGCCGCGATCAGGCGCTCCGCGGTGGGGCGCTCGACGCGGCCCTGATCGCGCTGCCCTACGAGACGCAGGGGCTGGAGACCGCCCCGGTGGGCGACGACGAACTCCTGGCGGCCACCCCCTCCTACCATCCCCTGGCGCGGTCGCGCGAGGTCGACGCCGAGGCCCTGGCGTCCGCCGAGCTGATCCTCCTGGAAGACGGCCATTGCCTTCGCGATCACGCGCTGGCCGCCTGCCGCGTGGACGGGCCGCCGGACCGGGCGCGGGAGGCGGAAGGCTTCGCCGCCACCTCGCTCGGCACCTTGATGCAGATGGTGGGCTCCGGCCTGGGCGTAAGTCTCGTGCCCGCCATGGCGGTGGAGGCCGGGCTGGCGGCCGGGGCGGCGGTGAGCGTGCGGCCGCTCGCCGACCGGCCGGCCCGGCGCGAGATCGTGGTCGCGTGGCGGCGGGGATCCAGCCGGGCGGCCGAAGCGAGGCTGCTGGCCGAAGCGCTGCGGTCCGCCTGACGCTCAGGGTGCGCGGCTGGCGCCGGAGGGAGCCCGCCGCTACATGCGCGCCATGGCCTTCCGCCTCGAAAACCGCATCGGCGTCGCCGCCCCCGCTTCCGTCATCTGGGACCTCGTCGCCGACCTGCCGGGCTGGGCGCGCTGGAACCCGCTCTATCCGCAGGCCCAGGGCGTGCTCGGCTTCGGCGAGACCCTGACGCTGGAACTGGCGCTGCCCGGCCGCCCGCGCCAGACCATCCGCCCGGTGGTCGCCGATTGGGCGCCGAACAGCCTCCTGCACTGGAACCTGAAGGCGCTGGGCGGCCTGGTGCGCACCACCCGGTACATCGAGATCGAGGTGCTGACCGAGACAGGCTGCATCTTCTCCAACGGCGAGATTTTCGAAGGCCTCGGCTCGCGCTACCTGCCGACGGGCCTGCGCCGCGGCATCGGCCAGGGTTTCGACGCCATGGGCGAGGCGGTGAAGCGGGAGGCGGAGGCGCGGTTCGCCGCGACGGCCTGATCGTGTTGGACGACCTCTACTCCGCCCGCCTGCTCGCGCTGGCCGCGAACCTCCCGCACGCGGGCCGGCTGGCGGCCCCGGACGCCTCCGCCGAGCGCACCTCGAAGCTGTGCGGCAGCCGCGTGGTCGTGGACGTGGCGATGCGGGACGGCCGGGTCGTGGAGTTCGCCCAGGACGTGCAGGCCTGCGCGCTGGGACAGGCGTCCGCCGGCGTGCTGGGCGAGGCGGTGCTCGGCGCGACGGCCGAGGAGCTGGAGCACGCGCGCGACGCGCTGGCCGCCATGCTGGCCGACGGCGCGCCGCCGCCGGAGGGGCGCTTCGCCGGGCTCGCCGCGCTCGCTCCGATCCGGGACTATCCGGCGCGCCACGCCTCCACGCGCCTGGCCTTCGAGGCGGCGGCGGTGGCGGCGCGCGAGGCCGAACGCGGCTGAACGGCCACGCTTCCGCTCGCCCGTGGCGCGAGCGCGCGGGGCGGGTGGCGCGACATGCCGCCGCATGTTAGGCCGCCCGGAGGCCGCGATCCGGCGGTAGCGCAATCGGAGACAGCGACGTGCGACGGCTTTGGCCGCGCGCCGTGAACGCGGCGCTCCGGACCTACAAGGCGACGCTGTCGCCGCTGTTCGGCCCCGTCTGCCGCTTCGCGCCCAGCTGCTCCGAATACGCCGCCCAGGCGCTGGTGGAGCACGGCCCGGTCCGGGGGAGCTGGTTGGCGGCTCGCCGGATCTGCCGCTGCCGGCCGTTCGGCGGCTCCGGTTTCGACCCCGTGCCCCCCGGGCGCGGGCGCTTCAGGTGCGTGTGAAGGTTCCTCCGATGGCTTCGACGATCGAGCTGGTGTTCCCCGACGGCGCCGCGCGTGAGTTCACGGCCGGGACCACCGGGCGCGAGATCGCCGCCTCGATCTCGCCGTCGCTGGCCAAGAAGGCGGTGATCCTGACGCTGGACGGCAAGCTCTACGACTACGACCGCCCAATCGAAGCGGGCGGGAAGATCGCCTTCCTGATGCGCGACGACCCGGCCGTGCTGGAGGTGATCCGCCACGACGCCAGCCACGTGATGGCCGAGGCCGTGCAGGAGCTGTTCCCCGGCACGCAGGTGACCATCGGCCCGGCGATCGAGGACGGCTTCTACTACGACTTCGCTAGGCCCGAGCCGTTCAGCCTCGACGACCTGCCGAAGATCGAAGCCAAGATGCGCGAGATCGTGGCGCGGGGCGAACGGCTGGTCCGTGAGGTCATGCCCCGCGACGCCGCCATCACCGAGTTCGAGCGCATGGGCGAGCACTATAAGGCGGAGATCATCCGCGACCTGCCCGAAAGCGAGACGATCACCGTCTACCACCAGGGCGCCTGGAAGGACCTGTGCCGCGGGCCGCACCTGCCCTCCACCCGCTTCGTGGGCGACGCGTTCAAGCTGACCAAGCTCGCAGGTGCCTACTGGCGGGGCGACCACCGCAACGCCCAGCTGCAGCGCATCTACGGCACCGCCTGGGCCACGAAGGCGGACCTCGACGCCTACCTCCAGCGCATCGAGGAGGCGGAGAAGCGCGACCACCGCAAGGTCGGCAAGGCGATGGACCTCTTCCACATGCAGGAGGAGGGGCGCGGCATGGTGTTCTGGCACAAGAAGGGCTGGACGCTGTGGCGCACGCTGGAGGCCTACATGCGCCGCCGGCTCGACGAAGCCGACTACCAGGAGGTGAAGACGCCCCAGGTGCTCGACCGCGCCTTCTGGGAGGCCAGCGGCCACTGGGAGAAGTACCGCCCCAACATGTTCGTCTGCGAGACGGTCGAGGGCGAGGAGCTGTCGCTCAAGCCCATGAACTGCCCGGGCCACGTGCAGGTGTTCAAGCAGGGGCAGAAGTCCTACCGCGACCTCCCCCTGCGCATGGCCGAGTTCGGCGCGTGCCACCGATACGAGCCGTCGGGCTCGCTGCACGGCCTCATGCGCGTGCGCGGCTTCACGCAGGACGACGCGCACATCTTCTGCCGCGAAGACCAGATCGTGGAGGAGACGGCCAAGTTCATCCGCCTGACCCGCTCGATCCACGGCGACCTCGGCATGCATACCGACCGCATCGCGCTCGCCACGCGGCCGGAGGTGCGCGCAGGGAGCGACGCCTTCTGGGACAAGGCCGAGGCCATGCTGCTGGACGCGGCGCGCCAGGCGGGGGTGGAGCCCGTGATCGCCGAGGGCGACGGCGCCTTTTACGCGCCCAAGCTCGACTTCATCGTCAAGGACGCCATCGGCCGGGAGTGGACCTGCGGCACGCTGCAGCTCGACTACGTGCTGCCCGAGCGGCTGGACGCCGAGTACGTGGCGGAGGACGGGTCCAAGCAGCGCCCCGTCATGCTGCACCGGGCGATCCTGGGCAGCTTCGAGCGCTTCCTGGGCATCCTGATCGAGAACTACGCGGGCGCCTTCCCGCTGTGGCTCGCGCCCGTGCAGGTGGTGGTCGCCACCATCACCAACGATGCGGACGACTACGCCCGGCGCGTGAAGGCGGTGCTGGAGGCCAGGGGCCTGCGGGTGGAGCTCGACGTGCGCAACGAGAAGATCAACTACAAGGTGCGCGAGCACAGCCTGGCCAAGGTCCCGGTGCTGGCGGTCGTCGGGCGCCGCGAGGCGGAGACGGGGCATGTGGCGCTGCGCCGTCTGGGCTCGGACCGCCAGCAGCTCCTGGCGCTGGAGGAGGCCGCCGCCCTGCTCGAGGAAGACGCGCTGGCGCCGGACCGCAGGCGCGACCTTCGTCCCGAACCCAAGGTCCTCCCCTTCTCTCTCGGAGTTCCAGACCCGTCGCCAACCCGGCTCGCCGGTGAAGCGACGGTGGTGGCATGACGTCCGCGCTGATCCAGCCGCTGCGGGGCGGCCTCGTCGCCGGGGCGCGTCGAGTCGGCCACCTGATCGACGTCGCGATCACGGTGATCATGGTCGTCTACCGCACGGGCGAGGCGCTGGAGGACAGCCTGCGCCACGTGCTGGACGATCCCGAGGTCGACGAGTTCATCGTCATCGACAACGGCTCCAGCCCCGAGGAGGCGGCGGTCATCGACGCGGTGGTGGCCGCCGACAGCCGCGTCACCCTGCTGCGCGGCCAGGGCAACGTCGGCTTCGCCCGCGGGGCCAACATGGGCGCTCAGGCGGCGCACGGCGGCACGCTGGTGTTCCTGAACCCCGACGCCTTCCTCGAGCGCGGTTGCGCGGGCGTGCTGGCGGAGACGCTGTCGGGCCGTCCCGCGCCCTGCCTGGTGGGCGCGCGCGTGCTCAACCCTGACGGCCACGAGCAGAGGGGCGCACGCCGGGGCGAGGTGACGCCCGTCACCACCCTGCTCAGCCTCACCCGGCTCGCCCGGTTCGCCCCCTTCCGCCGCTTCGAGATCCACCACGAGGACGACGCCACCCCCGACAAGGCGGTCGCGGTCCCAACCATCTCGGGCGCCTGCTTCGCCATGCGCCGGTTCGACTTTGTGGAGCTGGGGGGCTTCGACACCGGCTACTTCCTGCACGTGGAGGACGTGGACCTGTGCTGGCGCGTGCGGGGCTCGGGCGGCGAGGTGCTGTTCCAGCCGCGCGCCCAGGTCGTCCACCTGGGATCGACGTCCAAGACCCACCCGATGAAGGTGGAGTTCCACAAGGGCTTGGGGCTCGCCCGCTACTTCAGGAAGCGCGCGGACACCCCCGGCCGCCGCATCCTGGCGCACGTGCTGGCGCTGCCGATCATCGCGGTGTCGGTGATCCGGCCGTTCCTGCGCCGCCTCGGCGGACAGGACTGGCTGCGCTGACGCCCGCGCGGCGGCCTCAGCCCGCCTGCGGGAACAGCCCCGCGTTGGCCACGCCGCCGGGAGGCGCGGCCTTCCCCAGGCGAGCGGCCACGTCCTTGGCGATCGAGATCAGCGCCGGAAGGTCCAGCCCGGTTTCGTAGCCGGCCCGCTCCAGCATGTAGGCCAGGTCCTCGGTGGCGATGTTGCCGGTGGCCGCCGGGGCGAAGGGGCAGCCGCCCACGCCGCCGACGCTGGAGTCCAGCACGTCCACTCCCGCCTCCACGCCGGCGAAGGCGTTGGCCAGCCCGGTGCGACGCGTGTCGTGGAAGTGCAGCCGCAGCCGCACGTCCGGGGCGGCGGCGCGGGTCGCCTCCACGAGACGACGCACGGCCCAGGGATCGGCGACGCCGATGGTGTCCGCGAGCGCGACCTCGCCCACGCCTGCCGCCGCCAGCTCGCGCGCCAGGCCGACCACCCGGTCCGCCGGCACCTCGCCCTCGAACGGGCAGCCGAAGGCGGCGGACACCGTGGCCGACACCGGCGGACCCTCGGAGCGCGAGCGGGCGGCGATCTCCTGCGCGGTGGCCAGCTGCTCGGCCGTGGTCGCGCCCTGGTTGCGGACGCCGAAGGTGTCGCTGGCGCAGACCACCACATTGGCCTCGTCGCAGGCCGTCGCGACGCAACGCTCCCACCCCTTCAGGTTGAGCACCAAGCCGATGCGGGAGCGGGCGGGATCCTTCGGCAGCGCGGCCATCACCGCCTCGGCGTCGGCCATCTGCGGCACGCGGCGCGGGTTGACGAAGCTGACCGCCTCGACCCGGCGCACGCCCGCCGCCTCCAGCCGCAGCACGAGCGCGGCGCGTTCCTCGGCGGGCAGCGCCACGGCCTCGTTCTGGAGGCCGTCGCGGGGGCCCACCTCCACGATCTGGATGGGTCGGGCCATGGTTCAACTCCGGTCGGGCCGTGCGGAGGGTGCGGCGCGTCCAGCGCTCTAGCACGGCGCAAGGCGGAGGGGAGGACCGGGCGCCCCTCCCGCAAGCGAGGCAAAGCCGCTATCAGCCGGCCCCCATGTCCGCTTCATCCCCGTCGCCCGGTCCGCCGCAGGTTTCGATCGTCGTCCCCGTGTTCAACGAGGAGGGCGCGGCCGTGCGTCTGGCGGGCGAGATCGCCGAGGCCTTCGACGGCTGGACGGCGGAGACGCTCTTCGTGGACGACGCCAGCACCGACGGCACGCGCGCCGCCCTCCTGGCCGCGCGGACCGGAGCGCCCGGGTTGCGGGTGATCTCGCATGCGTCCAACGCGGGACAGAGCCGGGCGGTGCTGACGGGGGTCCGGCACGCCCGCGCGGAGCTGGTCGTCACCCTCGACGGCGACGGGCAGAACGACCCGGCGGACGCGCCGAGGCTCGTGCGAAGGCTGCAGGCCGAACCCCGGCTGGCGCTCGTCGCCGGGCGCCGTGTCGCGCGACGCGACCCGCTGGCCAAGCGCTGGGCGTCGCGCGTCGCCAACGGCGTGCGCCGAAGGGTCCTGCGCGACGAGGCCGACGATGCGGCCTGCGGACTCAAGGCGTTCCGGCGGCAGGCCTTCCTGGACCTTCCGTACTTCGACCACATGCACCGCTACCTCCCCGCCCTCATGCGGCGCGAGGGCCTCGGGGTCGCCTTCGAGGACGTGGGGCATCGGCCGCGCCTGACGGGGACGTCCAAGTACACGAACCTCGGGCGGCTGGCGGACGCGGCCACCGACCTGGCGGGGGTCGCGTGGCTGACCTCGCGCGCCCGTCCGCCCGGCGCGATCACCGAGGACTGAAGGGGCGCCGGTCCCGCCTGTGGCGGAAATGTCACGCCTCCCGGCTTGTGTGCGTAGACGGGCCGCCCGGGCGAAACGTCGCCCGCAGTCGTGCATTGAGGGCGGACGAGGACGAGATCGGCGCACCACGGCGCGGCGGGCGTCTTCAACAAGTCTGATCAAGGGAAGGCGGCGCGGGCTTTAAAGGCTTGCAAACCCTTCCAAACAAAGTTCTCGTGTGGCGCTCGCGACACTTCCGCGCACCGCCGCTATGGGTATATGTGGCCGAGACCACAGGGTTCGGTCGTCGCTGAGGGCAGAAGAGGGCTCTAAATGAAACTGTATCTCCTGGCGGGAGCTGCGTTGGCGGCGATCGCCGCGGCGCCTGCGGCCCAGGCCGCCCAGCCGAACGGCTTCTACGCGGCGATCGACGCCGGCGCGCACGAGCTGAACAACGGCGGCGTGCACACGACCTCGGCCGGGCTGGCCCCGGACCAGTCGCCCTACGGCTACAAGTTCTCCATCGACGACCCGGCCTTCGTCGGCTTCGCCCGCCTGGGCTACCAGTTCAGCCCGCACGTCCGGGTCGAGCTGGAAGGCGGCTACCGCGACGGCGACATCAGCTCGGTCCGCGGCGCCTCGCTCCGCGCCCAGCCGAACGCCCTCTGCGCCCCCGGCGTGATCCGCACCGCCGCGGCCCCTGGCTGCGGCAAGCCCGACGGCAGCCTGCAGAACTGGTCGGTGTTCGCCAACGCGATCTACGACATCCTGCCCGACAGCAAGATCGACCCGTTCGTCGGCGTCGGCGTCGGCGTCGTGAACACCCAGCTGAAGGTCAACGGCCAGTTCAGCGGCGTCCCCGGCGCGTTCACCGCGGCCAACCCGGCCATCCAGAACCTCGCCATCGACGACGACGACACCTCCATCGCCTACCAGGCGCTGGCGGGCCTCAGCTACCACGCCACGCACCGTCTGTCGGTCGACCTGACCTACCGCTACATCGGCACCGCCGACCAGCGCTGGAACTCGACCGGCTCGGCGTCGCTGCAGCCGGGCAGCTTCCTCGGCAAGGTCTACGACCAGTCGGTGACGGTCGGCCTGCGGTACAACTTCGGTCCGGATGCGGCCCCGCCGCCTCCGCCCCCCCCGCCGCCTCCGCCCCCGCCGCCTCCCCCGCCCCCGCCGCCTCCCCCGCCGCCTCCGGTGGCCGAAGCGCGCGAGTTCGTGGTCTACTTCCCGTTCGACCAGTCGATCCTCACCACGGACGCGCAAGCGGTGGTCCAGGCCGCGGCCAGCTACGCCCAGCAGGGCGGCGCCACCCGCATCGTGGTCGTCGGCCACACCGACACCTCGGGCTCGGCGGCCTACAACGTCCGCCTGTCCGAGCGCCGCGCCAAGACCGTGGCCGACGCGCTGGTGGGTCTCGGCGTCAACCAGACGGCCCTGCAGGTCGACTGGAAGGGCGAGGCCGATCCGGCGGTCAACACCGGCGACGGGGTGAAGGAGCCCCTGAACCGTCGCGCCACCATCGACATCAACTTCGGCTCCTGAGCCGAGGCGGGCCGGGCCTTCGGGTCCGGCCTCACCGTCGAGGAAAGAGCCCGGCTTCGGCCGGGCTCTTTTCGTATGCGCGCCTGTTCGCGGCGGCTCTCGCGACGCCGCGTGTTCCGCAGCGCGATAGGTGAGCCCGACGAGCGCCGACGCTCCGCCCGAGGCGCTTCTAGGGAGCGACCGGCAGCCCGGTGCGGGGGTCTCTCGGCCTGGGCTCGAAACCCTGCCCGACGAAGAGCAGCATCGGCCTCTCGCGGTGCGCATCGAGCCGGACGGCGGTGTGGCGCAGATCCGAGACGCCGCGGAAGTCCCAGCGGCTCTCCTTCGGCCAAGCCGTGCTCACGAACGCCACGCGGGCGCCCTGGGCCGGCGTGAGCGGGCTCGCCGCCTCCGCCTGGTTCTTGGCGTGCGCCTCGTGCACCCACATCCGCAGCGGAGGCTCGCCGGGCGCCGCCAGCCAGTCGCGGCCGTAGTAGGCGAGCGCGTTGAACATGAAGCGGTCGTCGACCGCCAGGGCGGTCACGGGCCCTGCCGCCTTCGCCCGGTCCACCTGCTCGCGCGCCACCGCCGCCGCCGCTCGCCAGCCGCGGGCGCGCTTCAGCCCGTTGTCGACGTGGAGCGCCGTCGCCGCCGCCGGCGAGACCACCGCCGCCGCCACCAGCGCCGCCGCGACCGCCTGCAGCGCCATGCCCCAGCCGAACACGCGCCGGCCCCGCTCCCCGCCCAGCCATGCGGCGACCAGGAGGGAGCCGGGCGCATAGGCCGCCGCCGCCCAGTTGGCGTTGGCGCGCACCAGCACCGCCTCGACCAACACGATCGCCAGGGGCGGCGCGGTCAGGATCAGCAGCAGCCGTTCCGCCGCGTCGGACGAGCGGGCGCGCACCGCCCTCCACGAGCCGGCCGCCAGCACCACGAACGACACGGGTCCGAACACGCCGAGCTGCCCGAACAGGAAGCCGAGCGCGCCCCGAGGGTCGAGCCCGCGGGCCGGCTCGGCGTCGCCCAGGCTCGCGTCGGCGACGGTGTGGGACACGGTCTGGAAGTGGTTGGCGACGTTCCACGCCACGTTGGGCGCGACGACCAGTGCGAAGGCGACCGTCGCCAGCGCCACGCGCCAAGCGCTCCACAGCCGCCGGCGACCGTTGGGGTCGGCCAACGCATGAACGGCCAGTCCCGCCGCCAGATAGAGCCCCGCGTACTTGGACAAGCACGCCAGCCCCAGGGCGGCGCCGAAGGCGAGCGCCGGCCGCGCCCCGCGCGCACGCGGCGTGGTCCAAAAGGCGCCCAGCGCCCACAGCGAGAGCGAGAGGAAGGCCAGGAGCGGCGCGTCGGTCGAGACGATGGCGCTCGACACCTGCACGCCCGGCATCAGGGCGTAGACCACCGCGGCGCGGAACCCGGTCCACGGGCCGCCGAAACGCGCGCCGGCTCTCTGCAGCGCCAGCGCGGCCACGGCGTGAAGCAGCGGCGAGGACAGCCGCGCGAACGGCTCCGCATCGCCGCCCAAGGTCGTGGTGGCGCGGATCAGCCAGGCGATCATCGGCGGCTTCGAGAAGTAGCCCCACGCCAGCCGGCGCGACCACAGCCAGTACTGCGCCTCGTCCGGGTTGAGCTCGAGCGGGGTCAGCCACAGGATCGCGATACGAACGACCGTGAGGGCGCCGACGACCGCGAGGGTGGCGATCCAGGCGTCTCGGGCCGTGCGTTCGCGCGGGAACGACCCTGGCGGCGCGGAAAGGAATCGGGCGGCGCCGGTCATGAACCGCTAACAACCGGGTCGAAGGGGCGGGCGCAAGGCGCGCGTTGTGGCGCGCCCGCAACGACTCGCGCGCATCGGGCGCGTGACAT
>JASLDZ010000410.1 GCA_030151985.1 Caulobacteraceae bacterium
CTACTTGCCGGCGTAGGCGGGCTTGCCGCCGGCCTTCACCTGGCTCCAGGCGGCCTTGCGCACGGCCGCCTTCACGCCCGCGGGCAGCGGCACATAGGCCAGCTCGTTGGCGGCGGCGTCGCCGTTCTTGTAGGCCCAGTCAAAGAACTTCAGCACTTCGCCCGAACCCGCGTCGCCGTCCTTGTACATCAGGATGAAGGTGGCGCCCGCGATCGGCCATGCGCCCGCGCCGGGCTGGTTCAGCAGCGACGGCGCGAAGTTGCTGGCGGGGTTGAACGAGGCCTTGGCGGCGGCGGCGGCGAAGGCCTTCGCGTCCGGGGCGACCGCCTTGCCGTCATGGTTGACCATGTCGGCGAAGGTCAGCTTGTTGATCTTGGCGAAGGCGTATTCGACGTAGCCGATCGCGCCCGAGGTGTTGCGCACGAAGGCCGAGACGCCGTCGTTGCCCTTGCCGCCCTGTCCGGTCGGCCAGTTCACCGAGTCGCCCGCCTTGCCGGCCCAGTCGGGCGAAACGGCGGCGAGGTAGGAGGTGAACAGGAAGGTGGTGCCCGAGCCGTCCGAACGGTGCACCACGGTGATCGGCAGGCCCGGCAGCTTCAGCCCCTTGTTCGCCGCGGCGATCTTGGGATCGTTCCAGCGGGTGATCTTGCCCGCGTAGATCTCGCCCAGCACCGGCCCCGTCAGCTTCAGCTGGCCGGGCGCGACGCCCGGCAGGTTCACCACCGGCACGATGCCCACGATCACGGTCGGGAATTGCACCAGGCCGTGGCCCTGCAGGTCGGCGGCCGCCAGCGGCTTGTCGGAGGCGCCGAACTCGACGGTCTTGGCGTAGATCTGCTTGATCCCGCCGCCGGAGCCGATCGCCTGGTAGTTCAGGCGCACGCCCGAGGTCTTGCCGTACTGCTCGGCCCACTTCTGGTAGACGGGGGCGGGGGCGGTGGCCCCGGCGCCCGAGATGTCCGCCGCCAGCGCCGCGCCTGCGCCGCCCATGGCGAGCGCCGCGATCGCCGCGGTCGCAACCCACTTGGTCATTGGTGTTCTCCTGAGCCGGGCGAGCCCCCTCGCCGCTCTCTTCCCAGCCTTTAGCGGCCCGGCATCATGCTTTTGTGACAGCTCCATAACGGCTGTCACAAATGTCGCGCCGCTCGGAGGGAACCCCCGGCCCCGGCCCACATTGCCAAGCTTGCCGAGCCCCGAGAGCCCCCTCATGCCGTCGCCCCGATGCTGAGCCTGCCTGGCAAGACCGTCTGGCGGCTGGAGGCCGCGGGCCGGGCCGCGGTGCTGCTGGACATGGCCGCCTACTTCAAGGCGGCAAAGGCGGCGATGGAGGGTGCGCGCCGGTCCATCCACATCCTGGGTTGGGCGTTCGATCCCGACACCCGCTTCTCCCCCGGCGAGACAGGCGAGGACCCCTCGCGCGACCGCTTCGGCGCCTTCCTGAAGCACCTGGCCTGCAACCGGCCCGAGGTCGACGTTCGGCTCCTGGTGTGGAAGTCGGCGCTGCCGATCGCGGCCTCGCAGAACTTCTTTCCCCACCGGGCGCGCCGCACCTTCAGGAACAGCCCCGTGCGCTTCCGCCTCGCCGCCGACCTGCCCCTGGGCGCCTGCCACCACCAGAAGGCGCTGATCGTGGACGACGAGATCGCCTTCGTCGGCGGCGGCGACATCGCCCCCGACCGCTGGGACACGCCCGAACACCTGGACGACGATCCCCGCCGCGCCCGTCGCCGGTTCGGCCGGGGCCACGGCGTGTTCGACGCCCGCCACGAGATGATGCTGGCGATGGACGGCGACGCCGCCTGCGCCATGGGCCGGCTGTTCCGCGAGCGCTGGTTCTCCGCCTCGCGCCAGCGCCTGCCCGACCCCAAGGACGACGGCGTGACGATCGAACCTGCCGACATCTGGCCCAAGGACCTGCCGGTGGACGCCCGCGGCGTGCGCATCGGCATCGCCCGCACCCTGCCCCGCTGGAAGGCGCAGGCCGAGGTGCGCGAGGCGGAGGCGCTGCACCTCTCCGCCATCGCCGACGCGAAGTCGCTGATCTACATGGAGAACCAGTATTTCGCCTCGCCCGTGATCGCCGAGGCGCTGGCCGAGCGGCTGGCCGAGCCCGGCGGGCCGGAGGTGGTGCTGGTCTCGACCCTCCACAGCCCCAGCTACTTCGACCAGGTCACCATGGACCGCACGCGGCTGGCGTTCCTCAAGCGGCTGAAGGACGCGGACGCGGAGGGGCGCCGCGCTGAGGGGCGCGCGGGCGCCTCGAAGCTGCACGCCTTCTGCCCGGTCACCGCCAAGGGCCGGCCGATCATCGTCCACGCCAAGGTGACGGTGATCGACGACCGGATGCTCAGGATCGGCTCGTGCAACGTCAATAACCGCTCCACCGGCTTCGACACCGAGTGCGACGTGGCGCTGGAGGCGCAGGACGGCGAGGCGGGCGCGGCGGTGCGCGCGGCGGTGCGCGCCTGGCGCACGCGGATGGTGGCGCACTGGCTGGGCAAGCCCGTGCCCGCGGTGGACGCGGCGCTCGCCCGCGGCGAGGAGCTGGCGCAGGCGGTCGCCCGGCTGGACGACCCCGCCTCGCCCCGGCTGCGGCCGCTGGAGCCTGAGCCGATCGGCCCGCTGGCGACCTTCATCGCCACCTACCACCTGGGCGACCCCTCGGGGCCCGGCGACAGCTGGAGGCCTTGGCGCCGCCGCCGCGCGCTGGAGCGGCAGCTCGCGCGCACCGCCCGCAAGCTGGAGGCGGCAGGCCTGCCCGCCCCGGTGGACGAGCTGAGCCCGGAGACGGTCTAGCACGCGCGATCCGATCGGGATTGCCGCGCAAGCGGCGGAGTGCGGGCGCCGCCATGACGAGCGAGGAGTCCGGCGTTCCATCCGGAGGCTCCCCGATGTTCCAGATCAAAGCCCTGGCGCACGCGCCCTTCGCGCCGCTCTTCACCCTCGCCGACGACGTGCTCGCCGCCCGGGGCGCCGTCCGCCGGATCGCCGACGCCCGGCCGGGTTATCCCTGCCGCGTCAGCCTCGAGGACGCCGA
>JASLDZ010000411.1 GCA_030151985.1 Caulobacteraceae bacterium
GGGCGATGGCGGCTTCCAGCACCTCGCGGGCCGAGACTTCGCGCTTCCTGACCAGCTCGGCCAGGCCCATGGCGTCGTGCGCCACATAGTCCTCGAAGTTCATTCCTAACCCTCCGACTTTGGAGCGGAATAGAGCCCGGCGGCGGGCTCGCGTCCAGCCGTCCCGGTTTACCGCCCGGCCTCGATCCGCTAGCGAAGCCGGATGATCGAAGAGCTCATCACACGCTGCGCCGAGCGGACCGGCCTGAACGAGGCGCAGGCGCGCCTCGGCCTCTCCGCCGCCCTCGCCCTGATCCAGAAGCACGCCGATCCGGCCCGGGTCGCCGAGCTGATGGCCGCCGTGCCGGGCTCCGCCGAACTGGCGCAGGAAGGCGCCGCCATCACCGAGAACAAGCCGCGTGGGCTGGTGGGCGGCCTGATGAGCAAGGCGGGCGGCGCGGGCGGCGCGGCCATGGCCGACGCCATGGCGCTGAACCAGCGCCTGACAAAGGAGGGCATCATGCTCTCGGACATGCAGGCGATCCTGCCCGCCTCGGTCGACTGGGTCCGGGAGAAGACCGGCACGGACATCCTGCCGGAGGTGTTCGCCTCGATCCCCGGCCTCGGCCCCTTGATGGCGACCGGCTGACTACGCCTCCGGAACGTTCCGCTCCAGCTCCGCCAGCCAGGCGGCGGGCGAGGCGTCGGACGGCATCCGCCAGTCGCCGCGAGGCGACAGCGACCCGCCTGAGGATATCTTCGGCCCGTTCGGCAGCGCCGACCGCTTGAACTGGTTGGCGAAGAACCGGCGCAGAAACAGGGCGAGCCACTTCTTGATGGTGGGGAGGTCGCAGGCGCGGCGGTCCGCCTCCACGATGCCGGGCGGCCACGCCCCTTCGGCCACATCGCTCCAGGCATGCCAGGCCAGGAAGGCGATCTTCGACGGCTTGAAGCCGTAGCGGGTCAGGTAGAACAGGTTGAAGTCCTGCAGCGCATAGGGTCCGACCGAGGCCTCGGTCGACTGCGCCTGACCGTCCTTGGACGGGATCAGCTCGGGCGAGATTTCCGTCGCCAGCACCCGCTTCAGCGTGGCCGCGACGCCGGGGTCGAACCCGCCGTGATCGGCGGCGAAGCGGATCAGGTGCTGGATCAGCGTCTTCGACACCCCGCCGTTGGGGTTGTAGTGGCTCATGTGGTCGCCAACCCCGTAGGTCGCCCAGCCGAGCCCCAGCTCCGAAAGGTCGCCGGTCCCCACCACCAGCCCGCCGTTCATGTTCGCGAGGCGAAAGAGTAGGTCGGTGCGGAGCCCCGCCTGCACGTTTTCGAAGGTGATGTCGTAGACCTCCTGCCCCTCGGCGTACGGGTGCTTCAGGTCCGCGAGCATCTGGCGCGCCAGGGGCCGGATATCGAGCTCCTCCGCCGTGACGCCGAGGCCGCGCATCAGATCCCAGGCCGCGGACTTGGTGCCCTCCGACGTGGCGAAGCCCGGCAGGGTGTAGGCCAGCACATTGGCGCGGGGCAGGCCGAGGAGGTCCATCGCCTTGACCGAGACGATCAGCGCTTGCGTGGAATCGAGCCCGCCTGACACCCCGATCACCAGCTTCTTGAGGCCCGTGGCGCGGAGGCGCTCGGTCAGGCCCTGGACCTGGATGTTCCAGGCTTCGTGGCAGTTCGCCTCGAGCTCCGCCGGATCGGCGGGCACATAGGGGTAGCGCTCAACCACGCTGACGAGACGGCCGCGAGTCTCCGCCTTGGGCGGCGCCTGGTCGAAGGCGACGATGCGGAAAGGCTCGCCCCGGTCGGCCTGGGCGTTGTCCGAGAAGGAGGAGGTCCGGAGCCGCTCGGCCCGGATGCGCTGCAGGTCAACGTCCGCAACGATCAGTTCGCTGTGCGCTGGGAACCGGTCGGTCTCCGCCAGCCGGTCGCCGAGTTCGTAGACCGCCGCATGGCCATCCCAGGCGAGGTCGGTGGTCGACTCCCCCGGTCCCGCCGCCGAATAGGCATAGGCGGCGAGGCAGCGCGCCGACTGCGACCCGCAGAGCAGCCGCCGCATCCGCGCCTTGCCGATGGTGATGTTGGAGGCGGAGAGGTTCAGCAGCACCTCCGCCCCGTGCAAGGCCGCGCGGCCTGAGGGCGGCTCCGGCGTCCACACATCCTCGCAGATTTCGGCGTGCAGCCGGTATCCAACCTTCCCATCCGCCTGGAACAGGAGGTCGGTTCCAAACGGCGCGGATTGTCCCGCCAGCGCGATTGTCTGGCCGACGACGCCCGCGCCCGGGGTGAACCAGCGCCGCTCGTAGAACTCACGGTAGTTGGGAAGGAAGCTCTTCGGGAGCACGCCCAGCACCCGCCCCCGCTGGAGCAGGACCGCGCAGTTATAGAGGAGGGACCCGTGACGGAGCGGCGCGCCGATGGCGATCAGCGCGTCGTCCCTCGCCGTGGCTTTGGCGAGGCGGGCGATCTCGGCCTCTACCGCGTCCAGCAGGGTGTCCTGCAGGAAGAGGTCGTCCACCGCATAGGCGGAGAGGCCGAGTTCGGGAAACAAGAGGATCGAACAGCCGCGCTCCACGCCCTGTCGGATCAGCGCCTCCGTCTCCGCGCCATTGGCGGTCACGTCCGCAGGCTTCACGCGGGGAGTCGCCACGCCTATACGCACGAATCCGTGGGTCGCCGGGTCGAAGAACGAATGCACGCGCCACCCTTATGCTACGATTGAGCATAAGGAGGGTAGGCTAGTGGAGACGGCGC
>JASLDZ010000436.1 GCA_030151985.1 Caulobacteraceae bacterium
CCGGGGCGGAAGTTCTCGACCACCACGTCCGCCCAGGCCGCCAGCCGCCGCGCGGCGTCCAGACCGGCGGGCGCCTTCAGGTCGAGCCGAACGCTCTTCTTGTTGCGGTTGTACATCGGGAAGTAGCCCGCGCCGGAGCCCTTCAGCCGTCGCGTCGCGTCGCCGTCGATCGGCTCGACCTTCACGACCTCGGCGCCCAGATCTCCCAGGATCACGCCCACCGACGGCCCCATCACCATGTGGGAGAACTCCACCACCTTCAGCCCGGCGAGGGGCGGGTCGGGCGGGGGCGACACGGAGTCCATGACGGCGGGGCGCTTCCTGGGGAGGCGGGAAATGGTATATCTCTATACCAACTGAAGACGGCCGCGTCACGTCGAATGGAGGGCGGATGGGCGACATCGACATCCTGGTCAGCGAGGTCGGCCCCCGCGACGGCCTGCAGAGCATCGCCTCCATCCTGCCGCTCGACCTCAAGCAGGCGTGGGTCGAAGCCGAGGCGGCCGCCGGGGTGCGGGAGATCGAGGTCGGCTCCTTCGTGCCCGCCCACCTGCTGCCGCAGCTGGCCGACACGGGCGAGGTGGTGCGCCATGCCAAGGCGATCCCCGGCCTGACCGTCGCCGTGCTCGTCCCCAACGCCCGCGGGGCGCAAGCCGCGATCGCGGCGGGGGCGGACAAGATCACCCTGCCGGTCTCGGCCAGCGAGACCCACTCGCTGGCCAACGTGCGCCGCACCCGCGCGCAGATGGTGGAGGAGGCGCGCGCCATCGCCGCCCTGGTCGCCGACCTGCCCCGGGAGCGACGCCCGCACTTCGAGGGCGGCCTCTCCACCGCCTTCGGCTGCACGCTGGAGGGCGACGTCCCCGACGCCGAGCTGGCCCGCCTGGCGGAGGCGCTGATGGAGGCGGGCTGCGACGAGGTCGGCCTCTCCGACACCTCCGGCTACGCCAATCCGGCGCAGGTGAAACGGCTGGTGCGGCTGGTGCGGGGCGTGGTGGGCGAGGACCGGCTGACGGGCCTGCACCTGCACAACACGCGCGGCCTGGGGCTGGCGAACGCCTGCGCGGGGATCGAGGAGGGGATCACGACGCTGGACGCCTCGCTGGGCGGCCTGGGCGGCTGCCCTTTCGCGCCGGGCGCCAGCGGCAACATCGTCACCGAAGATCTCGTCTTCATGCTGGAGGCCATGGGCCTTCGCACCGGGATCGACCTCGACCGCCTGCTGGAGGTGCGGCGGTGGCTGGCCACGGCGCTCCCCCAGGAGGAGACCCACGGCTTCCTCGTCCACGCGGGCGCGCCGCGCGGCGACCGCTCGCTTCGAGGACCCCAGCACCCTACGTGAGCGTCCGATGGACGACGCGCCCCCGCCTCCCGCCCGCATCCGCGTCATCGACCTGGAGACGGCGGGGAACGGGCTGGACGACGTCTGCGAGATCGGCTGGCAGGACGTCGTGCGGGAGCCCGACGGCCGCTGGCGACTGGACGACGAGCGGGGCGCGCGGTTCGTCAACCCCGGCAGGGCGATCTCGCCCGACACCATGGCCGTCCACCACATCCTCGACGCCCACGTCAGCGGCGCCCCGTTCTGGCGGGCGATGGCGCCGGAGGTGCTGCGGCCTGTGGGCGGGGTGCTGGCGCTGGCAGCGCACCGGGCCGCCTTCGAGCAGCGCTACTGCCGGCCGGCGCTGGCGGGCGGCGCGCCGTGGATCTGCACCTGGAAGTGCGCGCTGCGCGTCTGGCCGCACCTGCCGCGCTTCTCCAACCAGGCCCTGCGCTACGCCCGCATGCCGGAGGGGCTGGTCCACGAGACGGGCCTGCCGGCGCACCGCGCCCTGCCGGACGCCTACGTCACCGCCCACCACCTGCGCGACATGCTCAACGCGGCCTCGCTCGAGCAGCTGCTGGCCTGGAGCCTCGAGCCGGGGCTCCTGCCGCGCGTGCCGGCCGGCCCCTCGCGCGGCAAGGCGTGGGCCGACCTGGAGCTCGACGACCTGCTCGCCGGCGCCCGGGAGCGGGACGCCGACTGGCGCTTCAGCGCCCAGACCGAGCTGCGCCGACGCGGCGAACTCGACGACCCCGCGCCGCCGGCCGTCGCGCAGGACCGGCTGGTGTGAGCGGGAGGAGGCCGGCCCCGCCGCGCCCGGTCACGCCGGACGGGCGCTACTTCGTCGTGCGTGAACGGCTCTGGCGCTGCAGCGACCCGGCCCTGCCCGCCGTCGAACGGCAGGCGCTGGTCCACGACCTGATGGCGGTCAGGCGCGCGGTTCGGGACGCGCTCCCGGACGGCGGCCCCGCGCTCGCCGCCGCCCGCGCCCGCGTGGACGCCGCCAAGCGCGCGCTGGGAGAGCGCGGGCCGGTCTGGTGGACCGACGGAGCGCCCGACCTCAACCGCCGCAAGGTCACGACGACGCCCTACGCCGCCTGGTTCGCCGGGCTGGACGGCGCCGGGTGATCGCGCCGTGTCCTCAGACCCGGTCCGACCCCGCCACGGGGTCGAAGCCCTCGCCCGCGACCAGCGCGCCGATCAGCGCCCGATGGTCCGGCAGCGCGGCGGCGGCCTTCTGGCCCGCGAGCGCGATCCGGCGGAACTGCTGGACGGCGTCCTGCCTAGCGGAGCCGTCGATCGGCGAGGGCGGCGTGCGCCAGCCCATGCCGTAGAGGACGTAGGCGTAGGAGCAGGGCTGGAAGCTGTCGTTGCGGCTGGGGAAGTCGTGGGCGGCGGGCGGCCGGTGCGCCCACATGTCCAGGTGGTCGCGCAGGCTGTCGGTCCAGCTCGCCGGGTCGGCGTTATCGCGCCAGAACGGCTCCTCGCGCCTCGAAAGGCCGTAGTGCAGCTTCAGGAAGTCGACCGCGCGGGCGTAGCGGTCTGCCATGTTGCGGTTGAACTGCCGCGCCGCCGCCTCCAGCCCGCCGCCCGACCGGGACAAGAGGTCGGCGAGCATGTAGGCCGCGACCTCGATCAGGATGACGCCGGTGGACTCCAGCGGCTCCAGGAACCCCCCGGCGAGCCCCACCGCCGCGCAGTTCCCGACCCACGGCCGCTCGCGATAGCCGATGCGCAGCTTCAGCAGCCGCGTGTCCAGCCCCTCCGAAGCCGCACCGTTGTAGGCGCGCAGCACGGCTTCCGCCCGGTCGTCGGAGGTGTGGCGGCTGGAGTAGACGTAGCCGGTGCCCCGGCGCTCCTGCAGGCCGATGTCCCACGTCCATCCCGCCTCGTGCGCGGTCGCGATCGTGGTGGTGGCGATGCGAGCGTCCGGCCGCCCGTGCGGGACCTGCATGGCGAGCGCGCGGTCGACGAACAGCACGTCCGACACGTCGCGGAAGGGCGAGCGGAGCGCTCCCTCGATCAGGGCGGCGCGGAAGCCGGTGGCGTCGACGTAGAAGCCGGCCTCCAGGTCGCCGTGCCGGCGGGTGCGGACCCGGGCGACGGCGCCGGCGTCGTCAAGCTCCGCCCCTTCCACGTCGCCGACCAGATGGCGCACGCCGAAGCCGACGCCGACCTCCTTCAGCACGGTCGCCAAGCGCCCGGCGTCGAAGTGGTACGCGTAGTTCATCGGGCCGCCGTAGGGCGCGTCGCTCGCGCGCTTGGGTCCCCGCCCGGCCTCGCACACCTGCGCCTGGAGGGTGACGGCGTCGGCGTAGGGCGCGTCGCCCGCAAGCCCTGCGAGCCAGGGCGGCAGCAGGTCGGCGCCGTCCTCCCCGGTCGCGGGCGAGGCGAACGGATGCAGGTAGGCGTCGTGGCGGCCGCCCTCCGGGGCGCGCGCCCAGTCCACGAAGCGGACGCCCTGCTTGAAGGTGGCCGTGCAGGCGCGCAGGAACCGCGCCTCGTCGATCTCCAACGCCCGCAGCGCCGCCTTGATGGTGGGGAAGGTCCCCTCCCCCACGCCGATGATGCCGATGTCGTGCGACTCGATCAGCGTCACCTTCACGCCGTCGGGGTCGGCGGCGCGCAGCCGCTTGGCGAGGTAGGC
>JASLDZ010000499.1 GCA_030151985.1 Caulobacteraceae bacterium
GCCACGAAGACCTGCGTCTTCTCCTTCAGCCGGCGGAAGGCGGTGCAGTGGATGATGCGGTCGCGGTCGCGGGCGAAGGGCGTGCGGGTGGCGCTGTCGGCCTCCGGGTGCAGGCGGCCCCGGCTGGCGTCGGGGTCGCAGGCGTAGGGCGCGGGCTCGCGGGCGCGGCGGCGGGGCCTGGTGGTAAGCGGGGAGGCGTCGTCCACCGAGGGCTCCGGGCGGCGGCCCTTCCGCAGGGCCTGCGTGGGGCTCATATAGGAGTCGCACGCGCTTGGCCCCTATCGGCCGCCTGGATCACGCCATGGCCCTCCCCGCCATCACCCTCTCCCCCGCCGCCGCCGCCCGGCTGAAGGCGCTATCGGCCGCCGAGGGCCGCGAGGTGCGCCTGCGCATCGCGGTGGACGGGGGCGGCTGCTCGGGCTTCCAGTACCGCTTCGACCTCGTGGAGGCCGGAGAGCCCGACGACCTCCTGGTGGAGCGCGACGGCGCCGCCGCGCTGATCGACGACATCTCCCAGCCCCTGCTCGCGGGCTCGGAGATCGACTTCGTGGACGAACTGGCCGCCAGCGAGTTCCGCGTGCGCAACCCGAACGCCAAGTCGTCCTGCGGCTGCGGGGTCAGCTTCTCGATCTGAGGGCAAGGACATTGGGGGGGCTTCTCATGGCGATCGTGGCTGCCGTCGCGCTCGGTAGCGCTTCGGTATCTGCCGCCGAGCGGGAGGTTGTGGCCAACGGTATCCACGGCACGCTGACGACTCCTGATCGACCTTCGACCGGGGCCGCCGTGCTGATCATCGCGGGCTCAGGTCCGACGGACCGCAATGGCGATTCCATCGCGCCGGGCATGACGCCGGGAAACCTCAAGCTGCTGGCGGAAGGATTGGCGACACAGGGAGTCGCCAGCCTGCGCTACGATAAGCGTGGCATTGGGGCGAGCCGAAGCGCGATGCCTTCCGAGGCGGATATCCGTTTCGATGACTACGTGGCCGACGCCGTCGCCATGGCAGCCGAGTTGAAGGCGCAGCCGGGCGTCTCCTGCGTGGCCTTGTTCGGGCATTCCGAAGGAGCGCTGGTGGCGGCGGTCGCGGCTCAATCGGTCAAGCCGTGCGGCGTAATCTCCGCTGACGGCATGGGTCGGCCCTTCAGGGAGACCATCACCGACCAGCTCAAGGCGTTGGGGCTTCCGGACGAGACGATGAAGCAGGTCGCCGCTATCTTCTCCGAGCTTGAGGCCGGCCGCACCGTTCCTGCCGTCCCGCCGACCGACCCTCTCTTCCGCCCCTCCGTCCAGCCATACCTCATCTCACTTATGCGCCACGATCCGGCGGCAAGCCTGAAGGCCGTGCCCGGTCCCGTATTGATCCTGCAGGGCGAGCGCGACATCCAGGTGCCGCCCGACGACGCCCGACGCCTCGCCGACGCCCGTCCTGACGCCAAGCTCGTAATCGTGCCTGGCATGAGCCACGTGCTGAAGCCCGCGCCCGCCGACCGCGCCGGCAACATCGCGACCTACGCTGATCCCATGCTGCCGCTCTCCCCGGAGGTCGTCCCGACCGTTGCGGCGTTTGTCAAACAGGCGGGCGCGGGCCACTAAGCGCCCATGCGGATCGCCACTTGGAACGTGAACTCGGTCAACGCGCGGCTGGAGACCGTGCTGACGTGGTTCGAGGAGGCCAAGCCCGACGTCGCCTGCCTGCAGGAGATCAAGTGCGTGGACGAGAAGTTCCCGCGCGAAGCCTTCGAGCGGCTGGGCTACAACGTCGAGGTCCACGGCCAGAAGAGCTACAACGGCGTCGCCCTGCTCTCGAAGCTCCCGCTGGAGGACGTGTCGCGCGGCTTGCCCCTCCTCGATCCGGGCGAAGACGCCGACGACCAGGCGCGCTACATCGAGGCGGTGGTCTCCGGCCCCCGACCCGTGCGCGTCGGCGGCCTGTACCTGCCCAACGGCAATCCGATCGGGACCGACAAGTTCGCCTACAAGCTGGCCTGGATGGCGCGGCTGAACGCCCACGCCCGGCGCCTGCTGGAGCTGGAGGAGAGCTTCGTCCTCTGCGGCGACTACAACGTCATCCCGGAGCCCTCCGACTGCTCCGACCCGGCTATGTGGACGGGCGACGCCCTCTACCAGCCGGAGAGCCGCTCCGCCTTCCGCGCGCTGAAGGCGCTGGGCCTGACCGAGGCCAACCTAGAGGTCGGGGCCGACCCGCACGGCTACACCTACTGGGACTACCAGGCGGGCGCCTATCGCCGGAACATCGGCATCCGCATCGACTTCGCCCTGCTTTCGCCCCAGGCCGCCGACCGCCTGAAGGCGTGCGTGATCGACAAGCATGTGCGCGGCTGGGACAAGCCCTCGGACCACGTGCCCGTCGTGGTCGATCTCGACGACTGAGCGGAATACGGCCACGCTAGGACGCGGAGGGCCGCCATGATCCAGCTCTACGTCGCCGCCGCCGTCTTCGTGGCCATGCATGTGCTGGTGGCCGGCACCTCGCTGCGCGGGCGGCTCGTCGCCCGGCTGGGCGAGGCGCCGTACGTGGGCCTGTTCTCGCTGGCGAGCGTCGCCTCCCTGGTGTGGCTGGGGCTGGCCTTCGCCGGCGCGCGCGGACATGCCGGCGACACGGAGCTGTGGGGGATCAACCCCGCCTTGCGCCACACGTCGCTGGGCTTGGTGTTCGTGGGCTTCCTGCTGATCGTGCCCGGGCTCCTGACCCCCAACCCCACCAGCGTGGCGCAGCAGGGGGTGCTGGACTCCGACGAACCGGCGCGCGGGATCGTGCGGGTGACGCGCCACCCCTTCCTGTGCGGGGTGGCGATCTGGGCGTTGGCGCACATGATCTCCAACGGAGACTTGGCGAGCCTGGTGCTGTTCGGCTCGCTCTTCGTGCTGTCCGTGGTCGGGCCGGCGAGCATCGACCACAAGCGGGCGCTGGCGTTCGGAGCGCGGTGGGAGGCGTTTCGCGACAAGACCTCCGCCGTTCCCTTCGCCGCCATCCTCCAGCGGCGCCAGCGGTTCGTGCTGTCGGAGGTGGCGTGGAAGCTGGGGGTCGCCGTGGCGGTCTACGCCGTCGTCATCCTCGCCCACCCCTACCTGTTCGGCGTCTCGCCGCTGGGGTGAGCGCGTGGCCTCCCGTGCCTGCTGAACGTGCGGAGCCGTCGCGCGTTAGGGGGGCATGGCCCACCCCGACCGCCCGCCGCCCTATCCTGGCGACCACGAGAACCAGAAGTCCGGCGATCCGCCGCGCCCGGCCACCGAGCCTGAAGGCGCGGAGGGGTCGAGCGACACCCCCAAGACTCAGACCGACCCCGCCACCGGCGCGCCCTCGCGCTGACCCCCCCGAGGAGAGAGACGACCATGCGTTCCATCCTGATGTGGGCGGTCGGCGTGCCGATCCCGATCATCCTGCTCGTGGCGATGTGCACGCACCACTTCTGAGGCGGCGGCCCTTCGTCGGCGCGCTCACTGGAAGCTGTAGAGGTGGCCGCCGCCGGGCTGCGTCTGGATGACCACAGCTTCCGAGAACGCCAGCCGCTCGGAGTCCGGCGTCTCGGTCCGCACGCCCGCGGTGATCTGGGCGTAGAACTTCCAGTCGCCCGACGCGCCGCCCTTGCCGAACACGAAGGCCGAGCTCGCAGGCCTTCCGTCCTGCCCGGCGTAGGTGTGCAGCGCCCGCGCGCCCATGCAGTCCCGCTGGGACAGGCGGCGCACCAGCACCTTGTTCTTGGGCAGTTTCTCATCGAGGCCGAGGAGCTTGTTCTCCGCCTTCTGCCGTTCGCTCGCGTTCAGGTCGCCCGCGATGTGCGAGACGCGCGGGGCGCGCGGGTTGGGGTCCAGCACCGTGAAGCGGCAGTTCGTCATGTGCGAGGTGAAGAAGAAGTCCGCCCCCGCGCCCAGGGTCTGCGCCGGCGCGCCCTTCTCCTCCCAGGGCAGGTAGTAGGCGTCGATCCACTCCGGATCGAGCGGCCCGGCCAGGTCGAGCCAGAAAACGTTGTGCGCCTCCGGCACGAGGCGGAAGCGCTCGACGGTGCGGATCGAGCCGCGCAGCACCTTGTCCATCGCGGCCGGGACCACGACGGCCTTGGTGCGGAGGAACTCCAGGGGATCGCGCTGGAAGTCGGCGGTCTCGGCCATGGCGGGCGCCCCACCCGGCCCGTCTAGGCCCCCGCCCCGGCGCCGAGCGGCGAAGCTTAGCCTCGCGCCGCTCCTGCGCAAAGGCGGGCTGGAGCGGGTAGCGGGAATCGAACCCGCATCCTCAGCTTGGAAGGCTGCTGCACTACCACTGTGCTATACCCGCGCGCCGTGTGGCGGCGTCAGAAGCATCGCAGACGGGGCGTGGTGGGGGAAGCAGGACTCGAACCTGCGAAGGCTTAGCCAGCGGATTTACAGTCCGCCCCCTTTGCCGCTCGGGACATTCCCCCAGCGCGCCGTCTTAGGCGTTCCGTTCCGGCGCCGAGAACGGGTCCGCGGACCGCGGCGACCGTGCTAGGAGGGCGACCCCTTTGAGGGGGTCCCGAAACGGAGCGCGCCTTATAGTGTCCCCCTCCCGCGAACGCAACGACCGCAAAGGCCCTCCGCAGGGCCGTCCGGAAGGGGCGGCCAGAGGCCCCCGGCGAGGCCCGCCCGAGCACCGCCGGCGCGGCCCGCAGCCCGACGACGGCTCCGAATGGCTGTGGGGCTGGCACGCGGTGGAGGCGGCCGTCGCCAACCCGGCGCGGGAGCTGAAGCGCCTGCTCGCCACCCCGGACCGCGCCCGCTCGCTCGAGGGATTGCTCGCTCGGCGCGGAGGCGGCGAAGTGCGGATCGAGACGGTCGAGGCCGCCGACGTGTCTCGCGCCCTGCCCGACCGCGCCGTCCACCAGGGCGTCGCGCTCCTGACGGCGGAGCTGGAGGACTTCGGCCTCGACGCCGCCGCCGACCCCGCCCACGGCGTGATCGTGGTGCTCGACCAGGTGACCGACCCCCAGAACGTCGGCGCCATCCTGCGCTCCGCCGCCGCCTTCGGCGCGCGGGCGGTCGTGCTGCAGGAGCGGCGCAGCCCCGCGCTCTCCGGCGCGCTGGCCAAGGCGGCCGCCGGGGCCGTGGAGAAGACGCCCATCGTGCGGGTGGTGAACCTGTCGCGCGCGCTCGACCGGCTGGCCGACCTGGGCTGGACGGCCGTGGGGCTGGCGGGCGAGGCGACCACTGCGCTGCCCGACGCGATCGCGGGCTTCGCGGGCGAGCCCTTGGCGCTGGTCATGGGCTCGGAAGGCGAGGGTCTCCGGCGGCTGGTCTCGGAGCATTGCGACGTGCTCGCGCGCATCGGCATGCCCGGCGGCTTCGAGAGCCTGAACGTCTCCGCGGCGGCCGCGGTGGCGCTCTACGAGGCGACAAGGGGGCGGGCGACCCACGCCTGAGGCGCGAAAGCGGTTGATCCGGCTCGCGGCTTTGCGGTTTCGTGGGATGGAGGACCGGGTGGAGCAGCGTGCATGACGAGCGGATGGACCCAGCGGAACGCCGCCGCGCGCCCGGCCGCCCTGCGCCTGGCGGGCCTGCTCCTCGCCGCCTGCGGCGCGCTGACCCTCTCCGCCTGCGAGCAGCGCGCCGAGCCCCGCCCCGCCTACGAGGCCGCGCCTCCGCCCCCGCCCGCGCCCCTGGCCGGCGAGCCCG
>JASLDZ010000500.1 GCA_030151985.1 Caulobacteraceae bacterium
TATCCGGCGTCCCCGCCCGTGACGACGACGCGCTCGGTCATGCGTCCGCGTTAGCCCACGCGGCGGCGCCGGCAAAGCCCTCGCGGTTCAGAGCGGCTTGAACCCCTTGGACAGCCACCAGGCGAAGGCGACCGCCACCGCCGCGGAGATGACGAAGCGCAGCGGCCCCGCCGGCGTCATCGGCGCATCGCCCGTCTCGCCGGTGCGCGAGCCGGTGACCATGGGCGTGACGAGGTCGTCCTTGCGCGCGACGAGGTAGAAGACCGCCGCCGCCACGTGGATCGCCACGACGGCGAGCAGGATGTTGAAGACCAGCTCGTGCCGGTGGGCCAGCGTGCGCCCCGCCGAGAAGCTGATCCGATCGGCCATCGGACCCGACTCCAGCCCGTCGGTGTCGACGGAGAACAGGCCCAGCCCCACCTGGACGACCAGCAGGACCAGCATCACGAGGATGCTCCAGCCGCCCAGCGGGTTGTGCCCGACGTGGAAGCGGCCGTCGCCGCGCCCGCGCAGTGTGCGGACATAGGCGAGCACCGCGCCGGGCCCTCGCACGAAGCCGGCGAAGCGCGCGGTGGACGAGCCCAGCACGCCCCACAGCAGGCGGAAGACGATGAAGCCCGCCATCGTGTAGCCGGCGTACCGGTGCCATTGCAGCTGCCCCGCCTTGCCGCTCCACCATTGGAAAGCGAACAGCACGGCCACCGCCCAGTGCGTCAGCCGCACCGGCAGGTCCCAGATGCGGACCCTCGCGCCGCCTCCGCCGACGGCGGTCACGCCGCTACTGCTCGTCCTTGGCCTTGAACTGTTCGTGACAGGTCTTGCAGGCGCCGCCCAGCTTGGGCACGCCCGCCTTGATCGCCTCGAGGTCGCCCTTCTGCGTCGTCGCGTAGAAGACCGCGGCCTGGACCTTGAGGTTGTCGGCCGCCTTGGCGAAGTCCTGCGGCTTGGACCAGATCTCGGGCTTGGCGGCGGTCTTCACGCCCTCCCCGATCCCGGTGCCCTTGGGGAACCACGTCGGAACCTGGGGCGCCAGGTCGTTGATGGCCTTGGCGTAGCCCTGCAGCGCCGGGACTGACGGCGCGGGCTTCTTCACCTCGTCGTTGATGGCTTTGAAGTTCTTGCCGATCGTCTTGTAGTGCTCCATCCGCGCCTTGACGATCTCGGCGTTGGTGGCGGCGAGGGCGGAGCCGGCGGCCAGGGTCGCGGCCAGGGCGATCACGGTCAGGCGCTTCATGGGTGATCCTTACACGCCGCTCGGGCGGCCAGGGCACTATGCCCGACCGCCCCGGCCGCCTGCAACGGCTCAGCCCCCCAGGTGCTGGTCGAACCAGTTCAGGATGCGGGCGCTGAGGTCCTTGTTATGCTCGGGGCTGCGGATGCCGTGGCCCTCGCCCTCGTAGACCACGAGGCTCGTCGGCACGTTCATCGCCTTCAGCGCATGCCAGAACTGGATCGACTGGTCGGGCGGGCACTCGATGTCGCGCTCGCCCACGTAGATGAAGGTCGGCGTCTTGGCCGCGTGGATGTAGCGGACGGGCGAGAGCTTGTCGTAGATCTTCGGGTCGTCGTAGGCGGACGCGCCGAAGTACGGGATCATCCACTGGTCGATGCCGTTCTCGCCGTAGTAGCTGACCCAGTCGGCGATCCCGGCCCCCGCCACCGCGGCCTTGAAGCGGTCGGTGTGGGTCACGCCCCACATGGTCATGAACCCGCCGTAGCTGTGGCCGTAGAGGCCCAGCCGCTCGTCGTTGATCGGGGCGACCTTCTCGGCCGCGTCGACGCCGGCCAGGATGTCTCCCAGGTCCGCGCCGCCGAAGTCGCGCCGGTTCAGCTGCACGAAGGCCTCGCCCTGCCCGTAGGAGCCGCGCGGGTTGGGCTGGAACACGTAGTAGCCCCGGTCGATCAGTCCCTTGACCGATCCGCGCCCGACGAAGCTGGGCGTCACCGCCGCCGCCGGGCCGCCGTGCACCAGGACGATCATGGGGTAGGTCCTGCCCGCGACGGGCGAGGCCGGCCCGAGCAGCCAGCCCTGCACCTCCTGCCCGTCGTGGCGCCACTCGACGCTGCGGGCGGAGACGCCGGCAGTCACCGCGTCGTTGTCGTGGGTCAGCACGTGGGCGCCGTCCGGCCCGTGCACCGCGATGCGGGGAGCCGTCGTGAAGTCCTGCACCACGGCGGCGGCCGTCCGCCCGTCCGCGCTGAGGCTGAAGTGGCCGTCGCCCGCCGCGAAGCTCATCGGCCCCTTCTGCAGCACCGTGACCTGGCCGCTGGCGGGGTCGATCACGGTGGCGGCCGTGTCGGCGCCGACCAGCGCGCTGGCCCGCACCACGCCCCCGCGCCACACGAGCGAGGTGAAGGTGCCGCGATACCCGGAGGTGAGGTCGCGCGGCTCGCCGCCGCCGACCGGCACGGTCCAGACGTCGCCGCCCACCGAGCCGAAGTCGCTCATCAGCCCGCCGATGAAGGCCACGGTCTTCCCGTCGGGAGAGACGCGCGGATAGTTCATCTGCACCTTGGGCGCGGCGATCACCCGCTCCGACCCGTCGAGGCCGAACGCCTCCAGCTTGGCGACCCACCAGTTGTTGTCGCCGTCGCCCTTGGCGGCGGTGCCGACGAAGCCCCGGCCATCGGGCGTCCAGTCATATTCGTAGACGAAGGTGTCGGCGGGCGAGACCATCTTCAGCGCGCCGCCGGTCGCCGGAACGACCGCGATGCGCTGCTCGTCGACCACCGTGTCGGAGAACTCGCCGACCCGCGCCGCGCCGGCCTGGGTGGCGCCGGTCTGCTTGTGCGGGTTGTCGACCACCAGCGCCGCCAGCGTGCGCCCGTCCGCCGACCAACGGGGCGCCTGGATCAGACCCTTGAGGGTCGCGACCGTCCGTGCGGGCGCGGCCACGCTGCGTCCGATCGAAGCCACAGCCAGCGACGCCGTTCCGCCCTCCTTCGCCGACTCGACGAACGCGAGCCGCTCCCCGTCGGGAGACCAGACCAGGCCGGCGTAGCGGCACTTGTCGGCGCAAGGGTCCAGCGTCTGAAGCACCCCCCCGTCGCGGGCCGAGCGCACGACGATCTTGGCGCCCCCTCCCTCGCCGTATCCCCCCGAGCCGTCCACCGACGCGACCTTCGAGGCGTCCGGCGAGATCACGACGCCGGAGTAGCCCTTGATCGCGGGACCGCCTGACGGAGCGGCCGCGGCTTTCGCAGGAGGCGCCGCCTTGGCGGGCGGGGAGGCGTCGAGGGCGGCGGCGAGCGCCAAGGCGGACAGGATCATGGAGCGGCGGTTCCGATGCGCGGGACGCGCGAAGCGGCGGACTGAACACCACTGCCGCGGGCGGGTCCAGCGGCGCCGGCGCGGCCCCCGCAACACCCCGCAACCGACCGTGTCTTCCGCCCGGGCCCGCATGGCCTTAAGCCCCGCGCCCATGACGACCGAGACCGCCGCTCCCGCTCCCCTCGCCTTCATCGACCTCAAGGCCCAGCGCCGGCGCCTGGGCGAGCGCATCGACGCCGCCATCGCCCGCGTGCTCGACCACGGCGGCTTCGTGATGGGGCCGGAGGTGGGGCGGTTCGAGGCCGAGCTGGCCGCGTTCGGTCGCGCGCAGCACGTGCTCTCCTGCGCCAACGGCACCGAGGCCATCGTGCTGCCGCTGATGGCCTGGGGGATCGGCCCGCGCGACGCGGTGTTCTGCCCCTCGTTCAGCTTCGCCGCCACGGCCGAGGTCGTGCCGTGGCTCGGCGCGACCCCCGTCTTCGTGGACGTGCTGCCCGACACCTACGGCATGGACCCGGCGCACCTGGACCGCGCGATCGCAGAGGTGAAGGCGAAGGGCGAGCTCACCCCTCGCGTGGTGATCGCCGTCGACCTGTTCGGCCAGCCCGCCGACTACCCGGCGATCTCCGAGGTGTGCCGCCGCCACGGCCTGAAGCTGATCTCAGACTCCGCCCAGGGCTTCGGCTCGACCCTGCACGGCGAGCACCCGCTGAAGTGGGCGGACGTGACCACCACCAGCTTCTTCCCCGCCAAGCCGCTGGGCGCCTACGGCGACGGCGGCGCGGTGCTGACCGACGACGGCGACCTGATCGCCGTGCTGCGCTCGCTGCGCAACCACGGGGCGGGGACCGACAAATACGACAACGTCCGCATCGGCATGAACTGCCGGCTGGACACCATCCAGGCCGCCATCCTGCTCGAGAAGCTGGCCGTCTTCCCCGAGGAGATCGAGACCCGCAACCGCGTCGCCGCCCGCTACGCCGAGCGCCTCGAGGGGCTGGTGCGCACGCCCACGGTGATCGCCGGCGGCGTCTCCACCTGGGCGCAATACACCGTCGAGCACCCGGAGCGCGACCGGCTGATGGCCGCGCTGAAGGAGGAGGGCGTGCCCACCGCCGCCTACTACCCCAAGCCCATCCACATGCAGTCGGCCTACCGCGGCTTCCCGCTGGGCGGGAACGGCCTGCCTGTGACGGAGGAGAAGGCGGGTGTGGTGTTCAGCTTGCCCATGCACCCCGACCTGGACGAGGCGCAGCAGGACCGCGTGGTGGACGCGCTCAGGCGGGCGGTTGGAGGTTGAGGCGCTCGAGATCGGCGAGCCGAAGAGCCAGACCTGGAATCTTGGAGGGTTCCAGAACGTCGTCGTAGCCGGCTATGATCAGCGAGGTATAGCCAGCAAGGTCAGGATCTCTGTGCACGTGCACGCACTGGCGCGGTACGTCGACAACCCAGTATTCCGGCACATCAAAACGCGCGTAGAGCGTGGCCTTGCGTCGAAGGTCGTACTTTTGCGTCGTATCGGCGATCTCGATGACCAAGAGGGCATCGGGACCTCGTACATCCTCTTCCCTCAAAATAGCTGGAAAAATATAGAGATCGGGCTCAGGCGCATTGTCCTCCGCGAGCCGAAGCGTCGCGTCGGGCGCCAGTCTGTAGCTGTCCGGCAAGCGCCGGACAAACCATCGCGTCAGTTCCACCTTGTGACGAACGTGCGGGCCGCCTTCGCTCGCCATCTGAATAAGCTCTCCGTCGATAAGCTCGACGCGGGCGTTCTCCGCCAGCACGCCGGCCCGCACCAAGGCGTCGACGTCCGCGAGCGTGAACTTCAGCCGCTCGGGCTCGGTGCGCGTCCGGATGGGGCTGAGCGCGTTCATGCGTGCCACACTACATGAAGCCCGCCACTCCAGGGAGCCCCGCCATGGCCGACTCCGCCGTCCCCGCCCACCGCTCGCCCTCCGGGTTCGACCTGACGCCCCCTTCCGCCGAGGAGCGGCGCGGACTCGAGTCCACCCTCAGCCGTGAGGAGGCGCATGTGCTCCTCAGCCACGGCACGGAGGCGCCGTTCTGCGGCGTCCTACTCGGCGAGAAGCGGGCCGGCGCCTTCTGCTGCCGGCTCTGCGGCCTGCCGCTGTTCCGCTCGGCCGAAAAGTTCGAGAGCGGCACCGGCTGGCCCTCCTTCACCACGCCCTACGACCAAGCGCACCTCAAGCTGATCGAGGACGACAGCTACGGCATGAAACGGGTGGAGACGGTGTGCGCGCGGTGCGGCAGCCACCAGGGCCACGTCTTCCCCGACGGGCCCCCGCCTACGGGCCTGCGCTACTGCATCAACTCGGTGGCCCTGAGCTTCACGCCGCAGGGCGAGCCCTTCCCAGACCCGATGCATCGGGGCGAGGCCGACCTCGAGGCGGCGACGGGGACCTGAGCCCGTGGACCAGGCGCTCGCCGCCTTCCACCGGCTGATCGGGCCGGACTCCGCGCACCTGTCGGCCGCCCAGATCTGCCTGCGCGCGGTCCTGATCTTCCTGGCGGGCATCGCCTACATCCGCGCGGTCGGGCCGCGCACCTTCGCGCGAGGCAGCCCGCTCGACATCGTGATCTCGGTGGTGATCGGCTCGAACCTGTCGCGGGCGCTGACGGGCTCCGCCGCGTTCCTGCCGACGCTCGCGGGCACCGCCGTCCTGGTCGCGCTGCACTGGTTGTTCGCCTGGTCCACCCGCCGCTTCAAGCGCCTTGGCCACCTGGTCAAGGGCGAGCCTGTGGTCCTGATCCGTCATGGCGAGGTCGATTGGCGGGAGCTGGCGCGCCAGAACATCAGCGTGGGCGACCTGGAGGAGGAGCTGCGGCTGAAGTCCGCCCTCGCTCCCGACGAGGTGCGGCTGGCCACGCTGGAGCGCGGCGGTCAGGTCAGCGTCGTTCGCAAGTCGTAAACCCTGCCGTCGAACGCTTCCGCAAGCGGGGGCGTGGCAGCCTGGCGTCATGAGCGCCCTCGCCCTGCCCTTCCCCGCAGTCTCCGGCCCGGCGTTCACCCCGCCCCTGATCGAGGACGCGCTGGAGGGGGCGGTCGAGCTGATCGCCATGACCTTCCCGGCGGGCGAGCTCAGCGTGCTGGAGGCCGGCGGCGGCTCGGTCACGGCGCTGGCCGGGCTGCGGGGCGCGCGGTTCACCGCCATCGACATCAGCCCCGAGCAACTCGAGCGCAACGGCTGGGCGCAGACCAAGCTCCTGGGCGACCTCCAGACCTTCGACGCCTATCCGGAACGCTACCAGGTGGTGGTCTGCCGCGACGTGCTGGAGCACCTGGACGACCCCGAGGCCGCGCTGGGCCGCCTGCTGGGCGCGCTGGCGCCGGGAGGGCTGCTGATGGTCTCAGGGCCGATCCCCACGTCCTTCAAGGGGCTGGTGACCAAGCTGACGCCGCACGCCCTGCACGTCGCCTACTACCGGCACATCCTGAAGGAGCCGCATGCGGGCGAGCCCGGCCGTCTGCCGTTCAAGGCGCACCTGAACCTGTCGGTCGGGCCCGAGGCGCTGAAGGCGGCGGCGCACGCGGCGGGACTGTCGCTCGCCTACGAGGCGCTGACGCCGCCCTCGTGGGCGCTGCAGCAGATGAGGCGGATCAGCCCGTTATTGTCCGGCGCCTACCAGGCGGCGATGTGGGGGCTGCGCGTGTTGAGCCTGGGCCTGTGGCGCCCGGACCTGTCGGACATGGTGCTGGTGTTCCGCCGCGACTGAGCGGCGCTAGGGGACGACGCCGAGCGCCCGCGCGCTTTCCGCCGTGACGGGACCCACCGCCAGGCGGTGGTCGCGCTGGAAGCGGGCGAGCGCGTCGTAGGTCTCACGCCGGCCGACGCCGTCCGCCGGGCCGGCGTCGTAGCCTTGGGCGTTTAGCGCGCCCTGCATCCGCTGCATCGCCCAGGGCGCCAGCCCGTCCGGACATAGCACCCGCGCCCAGCCCTGCCGGTCGCCGCCGCGCACGTGCGCCACTGTGCGGAAGGTCGGGCCGGTGCGCACCCACTCGACGCGGGCGGGCCGCACCACCTCGCCGTGGCGCACGATGCGGAAGACCGCGGGATGCTGGCGTTGGATCGTGCCCGCCGGCCGGACCAGTTCGCGGCGCGCGACACGGCGCACCGTGGACGCCCCGATCACCTGGCGGCGACCGGGAGGGGCGACCCTCACCTCGCGCACCCGGCTCTCGTAGCGGGCAGGCAGGCGGACGCGGCACATCACCTCGCCGGTCGGAACCAGTCGCTCGGCGTCCGGAGACCCGCCGTAGGCGAAGGCCGCCGACTTGCGCACCCAGGCGAGGCGCGCGGGCTCCACCATCACACGCTCGACCACGCGGCGGTAGCGGGCGGGCGTCGCGACCCAGTGCGGGCGGCCCGGTTCGGTCACGCGGTCGTAGACGGTGCGGTAGACGGCGGGCGTCTTCACCGCCTCGCTCCAGGCGGCCTTGACCAGTACGCGCTCCGAGGTCCAGCGGCGCTCCGCGGGTATGGTGCGCTTGTAGGCGCCGCCGCGGGAGGTCTGGACCCGCTCGCGCCAGACGTGGGTCTCGCCGGGCAGGCGGGCGCGGCCGTAGCACTCGCCGGGTCGGGCGTCCGGAGGCGTGTCCTGCGCGACGGCGGAGGCGCCGAGCGCCAGCGCCGCCAGCGCGATCACCGTTCCGGTCTTGGCCCAGGCCATGGCAGGCTCCCGCAAGGGCGTCCCAGCTTGACACGCGGGGGCCCGTCTTGTGCAAGCCCTCGCACGCCGCGCGCCTTCCGGGCGCCGCTCTCGCCCGTCAGGCGAAGGACCTGCCCATGATCTCCCGCTACGCCCGCCCCGAAGCGGCCGCCATCTGGTCGCCCGAGACCCGCTACCGCATCTGGTTTGAGATCGAGGCGCACGCCGCGGACGCCATGGCCGAGCTCGGCGTGATCCCCAAGGAGGCCGCCGCCGCCATCTGGGCCAAGGGCCGGGACGCCGTCTGGGACGCCGACCGGATCGACGAGATCGAGCGCACCACCAAGCACGACGTCATCGCCTTTCTCACCCACGTCGCCGAGGTGGTGGGGCCGGAAGCGCGCTTCCTGCACCAGGGCATGACCAGTTCCGACGTGCTGGACACCTGCCTTTCGGTGCAGCTCACCCGTTCGGCCGACCTGCTGCTGGAGGACGTGGAGCTGGTGCTCTCGGCGTTGAAGCGCCGCGCCTTTGAGCACAAGAACACGCCCACCGTCGGCCGCAGCCACGGCATCCACGCCGAGCCCACCACCTTCGGCTTGAAGCTCGCCGGCCACTACGCCGAGTTCGTCCGCGCCCGCGAGCGGCTGGCGATGGCGCGCTTCGAGATCGCCACCTGCGCCATCTCGGGCGCGGTCGGCACCTTCGCCAACGTCGATCCGCGCGTGGAGGAGCACGTCGCCGAGAAGCTGGGTCTGCGGGTGGAGCCCGTCTCCAGCCAGGTTATCCCCCGCGACCGCCACGCCGCCTTCTTCGCCGCGCTGGCCGTGGTGGCCTCGTCGGTGGAGCGGCTGGCGACCGAGGTCCGCCACCTGCAGCGCACCGAGGTCTTGGAGGCGGAGGAGGCGTTCGACCCCGGCCAGAAGGGCAGCTCCGCCATGCCCCACAAGCGCAACCCGGTGCTGAGCGAGAACCTCACCGGCCTGGCGCGGCTGGTGCGCTCGGCCGTGGTCCCGGCGCTGGAGGACGTGGCGCTCTGGCACGAACGCGACATCAGCCACTCGTCCGTCGAGCGCGGCATCGGCCCCGACGCCACCGTGCACCTAGACTTCGCGCTGCGCCGCCTCGCGGGGCTGATGGAGCGGCTGACGGTCTATCCCGACAACATGCGCAAGAACCTCGACCGGCTCGGCGGGCTCGTCCACAGCCAGCGGGTGCTCCTGGCCCTGACGCAGAAGGGCATGTCGCGGGAGGCCAGCTACGCGGCGGTGCAGCGCAATGCGATGAAGGTGTGGCGCGGCGAGGGCCGGTTCCTCGACTTCCTCAAGGCCGACTCGGAGGTGCGCCCGCTGCTCACCGACGCCGAGCTGGAGGCGGTGTTCGACGACAGCTACCACTTCAAGCACGTCGATACGGTGTTCGGGCGGGTGTTCGGCGACCGGGCGTAGGTCCCCCTCAGTCCCGCCGCTCACGCGGCGTGACAGCTCCCCCGCGGGCGGGGGAGCTCTGGCGGCGTCGCGCTTGGATCAGGCCTTCCCTGCGAAGCGGGGGAGGTGGCCCGAGCGAAGCGGAGGGCCGGAGGGGGCCTCCGCCCTCACCCCGCCGCCAGCTGGGCCTCCGCCGCCTGCAGCAGGTCGTCCATCTTGGCCCGCAGCTCGGCGTCCGATACGCCCACGCCCCGGGCGGCGAAGTCGGCCTTCACCTTGTCGAACACGTCCTGGTCGCCGGGATGCTTCAGGTCCTCGCGGAACACCGCGGTGACGTAGTCGCCGAGCTCGCGGTCCACGAGGCCCATCTTGGCGCCCGCCCATTCCGCCAGCAGCCGGTCGCGCCGCGCCTGGGCCTTGAAGGCCATCTCCTCGTCGTGGGCGAACTTGCTCTCGAAGCCGCGCTCGCGGTCGTCGAAGGTGGTCATGCGGGTCCTTCCGAGGAGGCGACGGGCGCCGCGCGCACGTCGTGGAACTTGCTGTAGTCGATGATCCAACGCCCGACCCCGTCCGCCGGTGGCGTAACGACGTCGACGAACTGGCGGTCCCAGACGATCTCGTCGGTCACGTAGGAGTGACGGCCGTGGACCCGCTGGGAGGAGGTCTCGTCCACGCCCGCGACGGTCACGAGGAACTCGGCCCCGATGTCGCGCAGCTCGGCCTCGCCCATCCCGTGGATCGGGCTCTCCGCGTCGATCGGGTGCCTGATCGTCCAGGAGATGGCGAACAGCGGCGAGCGCGACCGGTGCAGCTTCATCTCCTCGAAGACCCGAATCGGCACCCCCTCGGCGGTGACCAGCCGCCGCGCCAGGGTGAGCGTGGCCTCCGCCTCCAGGATCTGGTTGGCGCGCTGGTTGGCGGCCCGGAACATGAGCGTGCGCTGCCCGTCGAAGTCCGCGACCACCGCGACCCGCGAGAACAGCATCCGAGCCGTGGGCCTCGACACCCGCGAGAAGATCAGCCCCGTCAGCACCGCGGTCAGGAAGATGGAGGTGAACGCCTCGGCGGTCACCAGCGTGTTCACATAGGGATCGTGCGGCGACAGGGCGCCGTATCCGATGGTGCCCAGCGTCTCGACGCTGAAGTTGAAGGCGTCGGGGAAGCTGTGCGCCCGTCCGCCCGAGAGCCCCTGCGTGTCGGGCCAATAGGCGAGCGCAAACAGGAGGTTCACGCCGAGGTAGACGCCCGCCATGGTCGCCACGAACGCCCACCATGGCATGGTCAGGAGGTAGTGGTAGACGTCACGCCACCCGTCCTTCGGCCCGCCGTGGACGACGAAGTTGCGGCGCGCCCCATCGGTGCGCACGATCCGGCCGAGCTCGGCCTTGCGGAAGGCGTCCAGATCGGGGGCGTCGTCGGCCATGCGCCGGCGAGCTTAGCGGCGGCGGCGGCGGCGGGCGAGGCCGCGTTGCGCGAAAACCCGCGTTCCGGTAGGGAGGGCGCGTTCCTATATGGCCCTCGTCCCGTGAGTCGGAGCCGCGTCGCCTCTTCGTCGGCGCGGCCTTGAGCCGTTCCCGCTCCGACCGTCCGGGCGCCCGGAGTCCCCGACGTCCATGACCCGCCGCAAGAAGATCTACGAAGGCAAGGCCAAGATCCTCTACGAGGGCCCCGAGCCCGGCACGCTGGTGCAGTACTTCAAGGACGACGCCACCGCCTTCAACGCCCAGAAGAAGGCCGTGCTCGAGGGCAAGGGCGTGATCAACAACCGCATCAGCGAGTACATCATGACTCG